>NZ_CEWCAA010000003.1:0-85195 GCF_982429025.1 Enorma sp. | reverse complement strand
ATTCAGACCGCGTCGAGCAGGCGCCTGTCGAGACTCCCTCCCAAGATGACGCCCCTCCCGCCGACTCCCCCGGCCCCACGCCGCTCGCCCGAACGGGAGCCGTCTCCGCCGCCGGGATCTTTGCGGCCATTGCGCTCGCAGCGGGAACCGGCTGGTGGATCTTGCGCCACCGCGACGCGGCTGACCAACGCTAAACCAGGCCCCGCCGCGCCTCGTAAGCCATCGCCCGTAGAACACCCCGTCTCGGCCGCGCGCCGGGGCGGGGTGACGCGTGATGAAGCCGCATGCCCCGAGCTTGCCACGCCACCAGCTTCCCCGAAAGCACCCAGTCGAAGCCGCATGCCCCGAGCTTGCGCGCGAGCCCAAGGGCGGCTACATTATCTTCCGCAACCATACTATCCGCTCCACAGGGCCGCTCCATGTATCGGCTTCATTCGCCTGCTGCTCTGCGGAACCGGCTGCACTATGCAGGAAGGCGGGGACGGCGTGATCGGACTGGGCACAATCATCAACGTGGCTTTGATTCTTGCCGGCGGTTTGGTGGGCACCGTTGGCGGCAGGCTTTTCACCCCGCACGTACAGGAAACCCTCATGAAGGCCACGGGGCTGAGCGTGCTCTTCGTGGGTCTCTCGGGCGCGCTCGCCGGCATGCTTTCGCTTGGCCAGGACGGCGCACTCGTGAGTGGCGGCTCCATGTTAATCGTTGCTTCGTTTGCAGCGGGCGCGCTCGTTGGAGAGCTCGTCGACCTCGACGGTAAATTCGAGCGCCTCGGAATTTGGCTCAAAGAGCGCACGGGCAACGCCGGGGACCCCGCGTTCGTGAACGCCTTCGTAACCGCCTCGCTCACCGTATGCATCGGGGCGATGGCCATCGTTGGATCCATTCAAGACGGCCTTACCGGTGATTGGTCCACCCTCGCGCTCAAGGGCGCACTCGACGCACTCATCGTCTGCGTCATGACCGCATCGATGGGTCGCGGATGCATCTTTTCCGCTCTGCCCGTGGGTGTGTTCCAGGGATCCATTACCTTGCTCGCTCGGCTCATCCAGCCCCTCATGACTGCCGAGGCCCTCGCAAACCTCTCGCTCGTGGGCTCGATTCTTATCTTCTGCGTAGGCGTGAACCTCATCTGGGAGAAAACGTTCAAGACGGCCAACATGCTTCCAGCCGTGGTGTTCGCGGTCGTGCTGGCATTCGTGTAATTCTGCATCGCGTTTCACGCCTTGGGCACGGGGATCGAGCCGGGCTGGCCGTCTAGACCAATCCAAGAAATCGCCCGCAGTCCCCAACCGCTAAAAATGGCTAATTCTCGTCATTTGCGGGCTCTGTGAGACGGTTTTGCTGCCCTTCCGCCGCGCAAGTCGTTCTCGCAGGCCCATCACCCAGCGCTTCCAGCGTTTTTCCCGTTTCCATGGTCAGCTCAGTAAAAGCAAGGCGCCCTTTCCCGCATCCCTAGAACGCATATTGACGAAAATTGGCCAGCTGAGAAATCACAATAGAGAAAACGTCGCGCGCAAACTCCGGGCAGCACTCGGCCCGCACTGCAAACAGCGGATAGCAGGAAGGGACGGGCGGCGGGCAACAGGCGAAACAACCTGCAGACACCAGGAATAACTTCCTTCGCTTTGTGCTGGTAATAGGAGGCGCGTTCTTTCTCGAACAGATGTTTGTTTCTATAGTAAAATGTAGGGTTACGACTAGGCATTCCCCAGCGTGAGGCAAGCGGAACGAGGTGAAGCATGGGAGACAAGACGGAAGATGTTCGCGCGCTCATCGAACGAATCACCTCAAGCGAGCGGATGCGCACGAGCTCGCACTTCTCCGATGCGGTCTACCGCGCCGAACCCATTCTTACCACCGGGCGCCAGATGGCAACCTACCTGCCAGATCGGTACCGCGAAATGCGCGCCATATCTCGCTGGCAAGAGGGAGAACCTCATGGTCGCTGGATTACCGAAGCCGAGCTCTTCTGGCGCCAGGGCACGTTCATGGCAGACTTTGAAGACGACTGCCCGTATCACGGCACGTTCAAGGCATACTTTCCCACCTACGCCGATATGAGCGACCGGCAGCTGCGTGGCTACTTTACCTGGCGCACGGCGGTCCGGCGAGGCGACATCCAAGAAACCTCGTTATCTTTTGCCTTTGTCTATCTGTATGAGCTGCTCAATGGTATCGGTGTATCCGATCCAGCCGATGGATTTCTGAAACTCAAGTCCTTTTGGGAGGCATATCGCGAGTTCGCGCCTGAGATCGACCGTTACGTGCCAATATGGCTGCGCGACTATGTGGTCTACCACGGGCTCGATGTAAGTCTGCTTAGCAACGATTCCGCCATCGCATTTGACCAGGCGTTGTTCGAGCTCGTGCGACAAAGCGCGCCCTTCGATCCCGACCTACTTGAAAATATCGATGAGCTCGTAGTCGACGACGAGCCGAAAGAGGAGACGGTGGCCCCACGCCCGCCGCTGGGCCGCGGCAAACAATCCGCTCTGCAACTCCCCGCAGACATCGAACTCGAGGAAGCGCTGCTCGTTGCCGCCGATGCACTTTCTACGTACCGCATCCGGCTTTCGCGCCTCTATAAGGATTACCATGACGACCTGCGCCACGTCTTCTGCTCAGTGTACGTCCGACTACTCGCCTACTATCGCCGCAACCGATCAAACGGGTTTGTCGAGACGATGTTCGGCGAACAGATGCGTATGACCTACACCATGTTTGCCAATGCAGTGTTCTTCGAATCTACACCACACCCACCAGCGGACGTCGAGCTCGACCCTATACATTGGTATCAATGCCGCGGGGGGACCTGGAGCTGCATCCGTGTCTACGGAACTCGCGGGAAAAGCCCCCTGCTTGCCAAGATTATGCGTGAGGTGGACCGCAGACTCCGCGACGCGCTGAACTACCCCCACCCTCTCAAGGAGAAGGCAGTTCCAAAATACCTCGCGTCTATGATCGACCGCGAGATCGAGGCATGGCTCACCTGGAAGCAAGCGCATGCGCCGCGCAAGGTGGAAATCGACCTCTCTCAGCTCGCTGGTATCCGATCCGCCGCCGCTGTCACGCGCGAGGCGCTGTTAACGGACGAGGAGCGCGATCAGGGCACCACCGTAAAAACGGTTGAAAAGACGCCGACTCAAGACGGCACGATACGTGTCGAGGAAAATGCGCAGCCCCCGTACTGGCCGGGTTCCGAGGCCGAGCTTGGCGACGAGGCGAAACGGTCTGCCGCAAGAAACCCCGAGGCTAAGCGGCCTGAGCACGCTGGCGCACCGGCGCCCTCAGCTGTCCTCGCCGCCGCTACCGCCCCCGCCGGAAATGTCCCGCCACGGAATGAGAGCCCCAGCGACAGCCCGCTCTCCCCTGCTCAGGCCGCATACCTGCAGGCGCTTCTCACCGAAGACGAAGATGCCAAGACGGAAGCGGTTCACCATGTGGGAATAAGCGAGGACATGCTGGTCGACGCCATCAACGAAGCGCTATTTGACCTGCTTGGAGACACAGCTATCGAATTCGGTTCCACGGGACCGCAGGTAATTGAGGACTACGAGGACGACGTCAGAGGAGTACTCGCATGACAGACAACGTGAAAGCAGCCGAAGCTGCGCCGCGCGTGCCCAAGCGCGTCGCCGCGGTAATCATCAACTCGCTCAAGGGCGGCGTGGTGCCGCGCATCGGCCTGCCGTACATCACGGTCGGGCGAGAGGCCGAGATTCGCGCGCTCCTCACCGACCTCTCGCTCATCGCCGATGGCGGCGCCTCCTTCCGGTTCCTTGTGGGCCGCTACGGTAGCGGCAAGAGCTTCCTCTTGCAGACCATCCGCACGCACGCCATGGGCGAAGGCTTCGTCGTAGCCGATGCCGACCTTTCGCCCGAGCGCCGGCTCCAGGGCGGCCAAGGCCAAGGCCTCGCCACCTACCGCGAGCTCATGCGCAACCTCTCCACCAAGACCCGGCCCGAGGGCGGCGCGCTCATGCTCATTCTCGACCGCTGGATTTCGAACTTGCAGATGCAGGTCGCAGGTGAATTGGGCGCGGGTGCCGCTGCCCCCGGCGGTGCCGCTGCCCCCGGCGGCGCTCCCAACGACCCTGCGCTCAACCAAGCGGTCGAGGCGCGCATCCGCGAGCAGGTCGCATCACTCGAGGAGATGGTCCACGGCTTCGATTTCGCCCGGCTCCTCACCCTCTACTACCGCGCCGTTGTTGACGGCAACGATGAGCTCAAAGGTAACGTTGCCCGGTGGTTCCGCGGCGAGTACCGCACCAAAACGGAAGCGCGGCAAGAGCTAGGAGTTTCGATCATCATCGGCGACGACGATTGGTACGACTACGTCAAGCTCTTCGCGCAGTTCCTAAAAGGCGCTGGCTACCAGGGCATGCTCGTGCTCATCGACGAGCTGGTGAACCTCTACAAGATTCCCAACTCGGTCACCCGCCAATATAACTACGAGAAGATCCTCACGATGTATAACGACACCCTGCAGGGCAAAGCGCATCACCTGGGCATCATTATGGGAGGAACGCCACAGAGCATCGAGGACCGCAGGCGTGGCGTCTTTAGCTACGAGGCGCTGCGCTCGCGGCTCACGCAGGGTCGCTTCGCCGCAGAGGGCATGCGCGATATGCTGGCGCCCATCATCCATCTGCACCCGCTCACCTATGAAGAGCTGATCGTTCTCATCGAAAAGCTGCAGCAGATCCACGCCGGCTACTTTGGGTATGAGGCGCGCCTGAGCGAGGAAGACCTGGTGCAGTTCCTGCAAATCGAATTCGGGCGCGTGGGAGCGGACACGCACCTTACACCCCGCGAGGTCATCCGCGACTTCATCGAACTGCTCGATATCGCCTACCAAAACCCCAGCACCCCCGTGGCAAGCATCCTATGTGGCGTTGGCGGAAACGGAGGCGAAGGCGAGGGCGACAGCACGCAGCAAAGCTCGCTTTCGGTTACCGCCGCAGCGGGCCAGCGCGATGTATCAGAATTCGCAGAGTTCAAGATATAGCCTGTGATGAGTTGCGAAAGGGGAAACCCGGCCGCGAGGGATGAGGCAGAATCGTCCGCCAGCAATCGAGCCCGAAAGGAGGGCCATGAGCATCTTCGACCGATACGCACCGTTCGTGCAGGATTTCATCTACGACCACCAATGGGAGAACCTTCGCTCCATCCAGGTGGCCGCAGGCGACGCTATCTTCAACACCGACGAGAACGTGCTGCTCACGGCCTCAACTGCATCGGGCAAGACCGAGGCGGCGTTCTTCCCCATCCTCTCGCTCTTCTGGGAAGATCCGCCCACGAGCATCGGCGCGATCTACGTGGGCCCACTGAAGGCGCTCATCAACGACCAATTCCTTCGCCTGAACGACCTGTGCGAGGAGGCCGAGATTCCCGTCTGGCACTGGCATGGCGATGTGGCCGCCTCGCATAAGCGCAAGCTCCTGGAGCATCCGAGCGGCATCCTGCAGATTACGCCGGAATCGCTCGAGGCACTCCTCATGCATAAGCACATGGCCGTGCCACGTCTATTCCATGACCTGCGATTTGTCGTCATCGACGAGGTTCACTCGCTCCTGCGTGGCGACCGCGGCGGGCAAACGCTCTGCCTTATCGAGAGGCTCTCTCGCATGGCGGGCGTGAACCCCCGGCGCATCGGCCTTTCCGCCACCATCGGCGATCCGGAGCGCACCGGAGCCTTTCTCGCCAGCGGCACGGGGCGCGGCTGCATCATCCCGCGCTTCGAGGAGCCACGCCGGGTGTGGCGACTCTCGATGGAGCACTTCTACATCACGGGCCCGCAAGCCGCCGAACGCGCGGCAGAGGGTGCAGGTACGGGCATCGTGCGCGCCGATGGCTCGATCGAGGCCGAGGTGCTTTCCGTCGAGCCAGCTTCGTCGGACCTCGCCTTGGCACGCTCGAGCGCTTCGTACGCACATTTGAACGCTTCTGAAGACGAACATGCGCAAAGCACGCCCGAAGATAAACGGGCGGCAGCGAGAGCGACTCGCATGGATACCGAGGGTACGCACACAGAAACCGAGCTCCTCGCACCCACCGACCGCGCGCCCGAGAACGCCGACCCCGGCATCGGCTACATCTTCGAGCGCACGCGCGGACGCAAGTGCCTCGTCTTCGCCAACTCGCGCGAGGAAGCCGAGGCCGTGTGCACGATGCTTCGCAGCTATTGCGAGGCCAATCACGAGCCGGACCGGTTCCTCATCCACCACGGCAACCTCTCGGCGAGCATCCGCGAGAGCGCCGAGGACATCATGCGCGACGACGAGCGGCTCGACACGACCGTTACCACCGCGACGCTGGAGCTCGGCATCGACATCGGCCGCCTCGAGCGCGCGTTTCAGATTGACGCGCCATTTACCGTCTCGAGCTTCCTGCAGCGCATGGGCCGCACGGGCCGGCGCGATTTGCCGCCCGAGATGCACTTCGTCATGCGCGAGGAGCAGCCCGAACCGCGCACGACCATGCCGGAAACCATTCCCTGGAAGTTGCTGCAGGGCATCGCGCTCGTCCAGCTCTACCACGAGGAGCGCTGGGTGGAGCCTCCCGCGCTCGACCGCCTGCCCTACAGCCTGCTCTATCACCAGACCATGGCCACGCTCGCAAGTACGGGCGAGCTCTCCCCGGCGGAGCTCGCCCAGCGCGTGCTCACCCTCTCCTACTTCCACCGCGTGAGCGCAGACGATTTCCGCGTGCTGCTTAGGCACCTGCTGGAGACCGACCAGATCCAGGCCACCGAGGGCGGCGGCCTCATCGTGGGCCTCGCGGGCGAGCGGCTCACCAACTCGTTCAAGTTCTATGCGGTGTTCCAGGAAAACGAGGAGTTCACGGTGCGGTGCGAGAGCGCGGAGCTCGGCACGATCGTGAATCCGCCCCCGCCCGGCGAGCGCATTGCCATCGCTGGCGCGTGCTGGCTCGTGGAGGAGGTCGATTGGAAGCGGCGGCTTGTGTACTGCACCAAGGTGAAGGGGCGCGTGCCGGCGTATTTTGGCGATTGCGCGGGCGATATCAACACGCATATTTTGGAGCGCATGCGGCGCGTGCTGCGCGAGCACGAGGTGTATCCGTACCTGCTCGGCAACGCGCGAGCGCGCTTGGCGCAGGCGCGGCGCACGGCGGAGCTCTCCGGCGCGGCGACGCAGCCGCTCATCAACCTTGGGGGCGACACGTGGGCGCTCTTCCCGTGGCTGGGGAGCTACGCGTTTCTGGCGCTGGAGCGCCTGCTCAAGATCAAGTGCGCCGCGGAACTCGGCCTCAAGGGGCTCGACCCAGCGCGGCCATACTACATGCAGTTCAGGATGAAGGCAGACGAGGAAACGTTCTTCCAGGTTGTGGCCGATGAAGCGGAGAAGGGTTTCGATCCCATCGAGCTCGTCTACCCGAGCGAGGTACCGTACTTCGACAAGTACGACGAGCTGCTGCCCAAGGAGCTCGTGCGCAAGGGCTTCGCCGAGGGCGTGCTCGACATCGAGGGCATGCGCGAGCGCGTGCGGGAGTGGGTGAGGTAACTTACTCCGAAGCTTTGGGCATCCTGGCTGACGGGAGACGGGCTCGCTTCAATCCATCCCCCATGTCAAATAACCCCAGAGGTTTTTCGACATCGGCGAGCAGCTTGTGCTTCGCCGCGGCGAAGCCCTCCTCATTGAGCACGCCCCTACCGTGGAGCTCGGAAAGGTGCTCAAGATAGCCAACGAGCGATCCCCCGGCGTCTAGGTACCGTCAAGATTCTTGCGCACTTTCCGGCAGCCCCATGGGTCAGCCCCTTGCGGCTACTCGTCCAGCAGTGCCACGTCCAGGCAGCGGCGGAAGCCCCATTCGTTCCCCGCGACGCACTTCATCCTTGCAGTCCGGGGCGTGAGGGCGGAGTTCCCGTCAGGGCAAGTGCCGACCACGCGGGTCCGCCCGCGTATCTTGCGGTTGAGCCGCTCGGAAAATACAGATTGAAGAACATCTGAACATGCCGCATTAACTTACTACCGCGCTCCCTATATTTGGCTATACTTAGAGTGAACTTCCGTATAGCACATGGAGGAGACATGGCTGCGACGCAGATGAACATCAGAATGGATGCCGCTCTCAAAGAATCGGGCAACGCGGCGCTTGCACGCCTCGGCTACACGCCCTCGCAGGCTGTTCGAGCCCTGTGGGAGGTTATTACGGTACAAGGCGCTCTACCTCCAGCGCTTGTACGGGCGCTCAATTCGAACGGCGACATGCCGTCTCGCCAGGAAGACCCCACCGAGATGGAATCGACGAGCGGCGCTGAAATCGTTTCTTCGTTTTATCGGCGCCTAGGTATAGACGAGCCGTCAAGCACCCCCGTGGACTACGCCGAGCTTCGGGAGATGGCGGCGGACGAGCAGCTCGCCTCTTGGGGGCTCTCATGAGCTCGTCCGTCTTCTCTAAAGACCGCCCTATCAAACTGCTCGTGGACACGAACGTCTGGCTCGACTACTTTCTATCCCGGAGCACACGCCATACCTCTGTAAATGCGTTCATCGCTGGCGCAATCGGCCGTGAAGACATTATTTTATATGCCGCTTCACTCTCGCTGAAAGACCTTGCCTATCAGCTAGTCAACTTGATGAAGAAAGATGCTCGCGATGCCGAAGAGCCGATAACGCCCGAAGTCGCGGCTGCGGCGCGCGAGGTTTCATGGGCGTGTGTTCGCGACGTACTTGGAAAAGCTCTCGTCGCTCCCGTTGGAAACGCCGAAGTTCTCGGAGCCTTCACGCTCCGACATCTTCACGATGACCTTGAGGACGACCTCATGCTTGCCACGGCAGAATCGATTGATGCCGACGCTTTGGTTACCCACGATGCAGCATTGCTCAAACACGCAGAAGATCTTTGCATCACCACGGAGGAGGGGCTCGAGTTGCTCGCGGAGCTTGCCGAGCGAGACGAGGCGTAACAACCCGCCGTGCAGCAAAGCAGCCTATGCTGAAAAATGGGGCACCCTAGCCCGACACCGCCGCCCCATCGGCGTCGCAAAGCGGCGTGCCCAAGAAGTCGTCGTCGTAGGGAATCGTGCCATCAAAGAACGCCATGCCGTCGGTGGCGAGCACGATGTAGTTGTCCTCGCCCGCCCAAACCGGCTCATCGACAGGAAGCACGTACACGTATGTGAATACCTGCTTGAGGGTCGCAACCTCATCGCGGAGGAAGGTGAGGTCCCGGCCGTCATCGCGCGAGACCACGTTCATGGCGTAGACGCCACCAGGAGTGAGACACCCCTGCACGGCGCGCGCGGCCTCCACGGTGGCGAGCGCGCGGACCGGCTCCTTGCCGGTGAAGGTATCGTTCACGATGGCGTCGAAGCGGTGGGCACGGGGGCTGGGCTTCCGCTCCTTCGAGCTCTCGATAGCAGACGGCGCGCCGCCTGAACCGACGGGTGACACGGCCGAAGGCTCCTCGACCGAAGACCCCTCGGCAGAAGGTAACTCGACCGGAATCTCTCCCGGCAGCACACGCTCGGCCTGCGCGATGCGCTCCGCCCGCTCCTCAAGATACGCCCGCCCATCGCCCTCGATAATATGCAGGCGCTTTCCTGCGATCTTCTTGAGGCGCTCAACATAGAACCATCCTTCGGCGCACTCAATCACCTTGGGATCGATCTCGACCACGCCCATAATCAGATCAGGGCGAGCAAGCAGTGCATGCTTGGGCCAGGCAAACCCTCCTCCACCGAGCGCGAGCACCCGCCGCACGCCGTGGCCGGTCCGCGCCGCCAGCTCGCGATCCGCCTCAAAGACCGCATCGAACGCGCGGTGATATGCGAACACCGGCTCCGCCCAATGGAGCCCCAGATTCGTAGCCGACTGGTACACCCCACCCAGCCGCAGAACGCGCACAAGCCTGCCTTCCACCAGCACCGTGTAGATGAACGCACGGCCTTGGGCGGTCTTCACCACATGCGGCCAAAACCGCATGCAAAGGTAGCCGAGGATGCCGATGCCCGCGAAAAAAGCCCAGACCTGCCAAGGGTATTTCCACAGCTCGACGATGAGCGCGAAGACGAGCACGATCGCAACGGCGATAATCGTATACATCGCCTCGAGGGGGCTGCGGCCACCGGAGCCGCTCGGGCCGCCTGCACCACCGGAGCCGCCCGAATACGGCGAAATGCCACCATTACCCATGATGCAACATTCCCTCTGTCCTGATTTTGCATTGCTGGTAGAGGCCGTGGTCGTAGAAGCCTAGGTGCCGGTAGTACTCCCGCGTGCCCACCGCGCTGATCACGTTGATGCGCTCGTAGCCCGCTTCGCACGCGAGCTCGCACGCCCGCTCAACGAGCTTGCGCCCAAGCCCGTGATGCTGCGCCGCACCGCCCTCTTCGCCCACGCGCGCCGCCATGCCGTAGACGTGCACCTCGCGGATCATGGCCTCGCCCGGCTGCACCGGAGGCTCGCATCCCGCCGCGCGCAACTCGCTCGCAAGCGCCTCCACAGCCGCGGCCTTCGGCAGTGAAAGCCGCAGGAACCCCGCGATGCGTCCCTCCGGCGTCACCCACTGCAAGAATCGCTCGCTGGTGGCAGGCGTCTCGTACGGCATCACCTCGAGCCGGAGCGCCCGCACGTCCACCTCCGATGTCGCGATCTCGCGAAACCGGATCTCCTGCACGCGCTCCCCGGTCTGCTCACACCGCACATGCAGACGGCTCTCCACCATCTGCCGCAGGTTGGGCTTCTTGTTGCCCGCCATGATGTCGCCGGACGAGAAGTCGCGAATCATGCGCGAGACGCGGCAATATGCAGGCGTTGCAAGCACGTCGTCGATGAGCACGCCCACGAGCTCGTCCTCGGTGTACGGCCTCCACTCCCCGGCTTCATAGCGGCCGCGCAGCCGCGAGCTTTCAATAAGCGCGCAGGGGTAGAGCTTGACCTCGTCCGGCTGGAACGCCAACTCGGCGACAAAGCGCTGGTAGTCGAGACGATCGGCTTCCGGCGTGGAGCCGAGGAGGTTCACCATGAAGTGAGCGTGGATCTTGAAGCCGAAGAGCCGCAGCAGCGAAAAGGCGCGCTCGATCTGCGCAACCCGGATGCCTCGGCCATTTGCGTCGAGCACGCGCTGGTCCACGCTCTGCACGCCCATCTGGATTTTCGTGGCGCCCATGCGGCGAATGGCAACGAGCGCCTCGGGCGTGATGGCGTCCGGCCTGGTCTCGATGACGAGGCCCACCACACGGTGGAGCGCGGTCTCGTTGCGGCGCTGCTCACGTTCGAGCTCATCCATAGTCGCGGTCTGTACGCGCGCGGCCTCCTGCCAGGCAGTGCGTGTGCCGTAGAGCTGGACAATGGCCTGGTTGTAAGAGAGATGACCGCCCGTAACCTCGCGCTGAACAGCTTCGGTAGCAACAGGGCCAAGCGGTGCGGGGGCGACGCCGGAGTCGAACGAGGCGGGGTCAGCACTGGAGCCGGGCGGTGCAAAAGCAATGCCGGAATCATCGCTGGAACCGCCACGCGCGGAGGAACCCGATTCGCCCACCGTCGCGTCGTCGTTGAGCGCACGGAACAGCTCGCGCATGAACCATATCTGGTACTCAACCGGATAGTCGCTCCACGTGCCGCCAAGCACGATGAGCTCGATCTTGTCCGTGGCGTGCCCCATCTGCGAAAGCGCCGTCAGCCGCGCCGAGACCTGTAGATACGGATCAAAGCAGGCCTGTTCGGCGCGGGCGCAGGCAGGCTCGTCGGCCAGATAGCTCTTGGGCATGCGCACATCGCTCGGGCAGAAGATGCATGAACCCGAACACGGCCATGGCTTCGTGATGACGGTGATGGTCGCCACACCCGAAGCAGAGCGGCGCGGCTTCATGCGAAGCACCTTGATGAGGCCTTCCTCGAGCTCGGGCGTGATGCCCCAGCGAGCCCAACGCTCGGGCTCTTCGCGCTTAACCCGCTGGTAAAACGGCAACAACCGGCGCTTGGCGAAGGCGCGCTTGTCGCCGCCCGCACGCCGAGCTTGCGCATGCACGAGCTTGACAAGCGCACGGTCATCCACCGTCTCGCCGCGACGCAGGGCGTCGAGTATCTGCAAAATGATCTCTTCCATGAAACAGCATTCTATCCTATGGATGATAAGATGCAGCAGGACTGGTTCTCATCGAAACAGGAGGAATGTGAACCGCGCACTCGCACGACAGCTCATCGAGCTCAATAACCGGTTCTACCGCGAGAACGCGTCGTCCTTCTCGGCCACGCGCCAGGCGCCGTGGGCCGGATGGGAGCACGTTGCCAAGGAGGCGCGAGCGGTGCTTCCGGCAGGAGCGCTTGACGGCTCCCACCGGCTTCGAGTGCTGGACCTCGCCTGCGGAAACATGCGCCTCGCCCCGTTTCTAGCACAGGCGTTCCCCCACGCCCGTATCGACTACACCGGCATCGATGCAAGCGAAGACCTCGCCGGCCATTCCTGTGACCTGCTCAAAGAGCTGGGCAACCTCGATGCGCATTTCATCGCCCGTGATGTGCTGGAGCCCCTGTTGGGAGAACATCCCGCACCGCCATCGCCAGATACGGACCGCGCGCATGACTTGGCCTGCTGCTTTGGCTTTCTGCACCATGTTCCCAGCTTCGAACTTAGGGCGGCGCTCGTGGAGCGGCTTTGCCAGTCGACGCGCCCAGGGGGCATCGCCGCCATCTCGTTCTGGCAATTCATGCACGATGAACGCTTGGCCGCGAAAGCACGGGACGCAACTGCGAGCGCGAAGGTGCGCCCCCCGTTTCCCGGTTTTGATGCAGCCCAACTTGAAAACGACGATTACCTGCTTGGCTGGCAACATGCTTCCGGCGGATACCGCTACTGCCACAGCTTTGAAGAGTCTGAGCTTGATGAGCTGGCGCAGATTGCCGAAGCACAGGGCGTGCACGAAATCGCGCGCTTCTCTGCAGATGGCAAGAGCGGCGTGCTCAACCGATATCTCGTTCTTGCGCGAGGGGCACTTGCGCGAGGGGGCATAACGCCTCCCCGGTCCGCCCGCCCCGTGCGAGATTCCCATATGTAACCACAGGCATCAAATAACTGCATGGCGGCGGTTTCCTTGGAATTGCATATACCTGTCATTTTCAGGACGATGAATGCATATCCACAGAAAGCAGCCGCGCTGCTCTACAATGGACCGGATTCGGCGCGCGAAGCAGCATCCGCGCACGGCAATGGACTTCGTCCGCAGGCAAGAGAGCGACCATGGGACTCACGCACATTCGCACACCGAAGAACTTCGTACTCGAAGATCGCCTTGAGCGGTACGCGGCCGCCATCGAACAGCGCCCGGAAACCTATCGCGGGCGCTGGGGAGAAGCCTGTTCACCCTGCGGCGACGCGGCCCGCGGCGGCGCTACCTGCGGCGACACGCCCTGCAGCAGTGCACCTCGCGGCTACACGCCCGGCTTTGGCCGGGTCCACCTCGATCTCGGCTGCGGCAAGGGCGCCTACCTCGTCGCCCGAGCCCAACGCGAGCCGAGCGCGCTCTTCATCGGCATGGACACCGAACCCATCTGCATCGCCTACGCTGCACAAAACATCGCGGAAACGGGCCTTTCCAACGCAATCGTGCTGCCGCGCAGCGCAGACTCAATCGAACGCCTTTTTGGCCCGGGCGAACTCGCTGGGATCACGCTCAACTTCCCCACGCCGTTCCCCAAGCGCAAGTTCGCGCGCAAACGCCTTACCAGCGTCGACCACCTGCTAAGCTACCGGCGCGTGCTCGCGCCGGGCGCCGCCGTCACGCTCAGGACCGACAGCCAACCGCTGCACGACTTTACGCTTACGCAACTCGACGCAGCTGGCTACCGGGTGCTTTGGGCATCGATCGACACGCGCGCGGAGCATCCCGAGCATCCGGAAACGGAATACGAGCGTCGTCTTGCCGAACAGGGGGCCGCCGTATACGGCGTCTGCGCCATTCCGGGGCCAGAACCGACGCCGGAACAAATTCAGACCGGCCGCAACGCTGAACAGAGCCTCGTCGCATACCTGCCCCGAAACCTCGATTCCATCGGGTACATCCCCCTCGGTATGGAGGGCGCGGTTCTCAACCTGCGCAATCGCCGGCGAAACGAACAGGCACATAACCACTAGACATGCAAAGTGGGCCCTGGACAGGCACGCCGCGCCAAGCCCCAGGAAGTTCGTTTCACTTTTGGGAATTTTTTTTCGAGACCATAGCGGCAAGCCCGTCCAGCCTCAGCAAAACTGCAGGATTGAGGATTGCAATTACGTGATAGCGGGCGAAAAGCAAAAAGATGCTCCCAAAAGTGGAACGAATAGCTTGCTCGCGCCAACTCAGCTGCCATGAGGGCGCGCGATTGATGAATAAACGGGGCCTCGGACCGCCAGCTCGGGACAAATCGCCCGAACGTCACCTCCCCACCGGGGCCGCCCCATGGCGTTCCGCCCACCATCTGCCATAATTGATGCAGCACGCCACGCACGACGCACCTAACGCGAAACCGAAGGGCATCATTTCCATGGCCAACACAGCAGACACTGCAAACGCATCCGCCGCGGCCACCGCTGGGTCTTCTGCCAGCTCGTTCGCCGCCGGCACCGGCAGCACGGGCGAGCACGGCTCACTCGGAGCGCTCTCGCCAAGCTGGTGGGAGCCGGCAGAAGGCGAGGAGCCCGAACCCTGGTGCACCGCGGACGAGGCCTTCGAGCGCTTCCTCGGCTGGTGCGACGAGCGCGGCATCGAGCTCTGGGAGCACCAGGAAGAGGCCCTCATGGACCTCGCCGCCGGCGACCACGTGATCCTGGGCACGCCAACCGGCTCCGGCAAATCGCTCGTGGCGCTCGGCATGCTTTTCCTCGGCATGGCGCAAGGACGCCGCGCGTACTACACCGCCCCCATCAAGGCACTCGTCTCGGAGAAGTTCTTCGATCTGGTCGAGGTGCTCGGCCGCGACAATGTGGGCATGATTACCGGCGACACGCACATCAACACGCAGGCGCCCGTCATCTGCTGCACGGCGGAGATCCTTGCCAACCAGGCGCTCCGCGAGGGCGAGGACACAGACGTGGGCGTGGTCGCCATGGACGAGTTCCACTACTTCGCCGATCCCGACCGTGGCTGGGCCTGGCAGGTGCCGCTGCTCACGCTGCCGCACACGCAGTTTATGCTCATGAGCGCCACGCTTGGCGACGTCACGCAGATCGCCGACGCGCTGGAAGAGCGCACCGGACGCATCGTCGACCGTGTAACCGACGCGCCGCGACCCGTGCCGCTCGCCTACGAGTACGTGGACACCGCGCTCGAGGGCACGGTCGAGCTTGCGCTGCGCCGCGACGAAGCCCCGCTCTACATCGTGCACTTCTCGCAGGACGCCGCACTTGCTACGGCGCAGTCGCTCGCAAACTTCGGCATCGCCACCAAAGAGCAGCGTGAGGCGGTGAAGGAGGCCGCCAAGGGCACGCGCTTCACCACGGCATTCGGCAAAATCCTAAAACGCCTCATCTCCAACGGCGTGGGCGTGCACCACGCCGGCATGCTGCCGCGCTATCGCCTCTTGGTGGAGCGCCTCGCCCAGCAGGGGCTTCTGCCGGTCATCTGCGGCACCGATACGCTCGGCGTGGGCATCAACGTGCCCATCCACACCGTTGTGCTCACGGCGCTCACCAAGTTCGACGGCTACAAGATGCGCCGCCTCCGCGCGCGCGAGTTCCACCAGATCGCCGGGCGCGCCGGGCGCGCGGGCTTCGACACCGAGGGCATGGTCATCGCCGAGGCACCCGAATACGAGATCGAGAACGCCAAGCTTATCGCAAAGGCGGGCGACGACCCCAAGAAGCTGCGCAAACTCAAGAAGAAAAAACCACCTGAGGGCTTCGTAACCTGGAACAAGCAAACCTTCGAGCGCCTCTGCGAGGCGGTGCCCGAAACCCTCAAGCCGCGGCTGCGCATCACCAATTCGATGGTGCTGTCCATGGTGGAGCGCGGCGGCGACGCGCGCGCCCGCGTGAGCGAACTCATCGAGGCGAGCCTGCAGACGCCGGAGGAGAAACTCAATCTTGAGGCGCGAGCGAGCGAGATCTTCGCCACGCTCATCGACACCGGAGTGGTGGTGCGCGAGGAGGCCCCCGGCGACGTGGATGCACCAAGCGACACGGACGCCTCCAGCGGCGCAGGTACATCCAGCGGCGCAGACGCCTCCACGGACGCAGCGCCGCGGGTGGAATACTCCCTCACGGTAGACCTGCCCGAGGACTTCGCCCTCGACCAACCGCTCTCGCCGTTTTTGCTTGCGGCGCTGGAGCTGCTCGATCCGGAGAGCGAGACTTACACCTTCGATCTCATTTCCATGGTGGAGGCAACGCTCGAGGACCCCAAGCAAGTGCTGCGCGCGCAGGAGCGCCAGGCGCGCGATGCCGCCATGGCAGCCATGAAGGCCGACGGCGTGGAGTACGAAGAGCGGCTCGAGCGGCTGCAGGACATCACCTACCCCAAGCCGCTTGAAGACTTGCTCGATGCCGCGTTTGCCCAGTACTGCACCAAGGTGCCCTGGGCAGCGGACTACGAGCTCTCCCCCAAGAGCGTGCTGCGCGACATGCTGGAGAGCGCGGCGGACTTCAAGGGCTACATCCAGAAGCTCGGCATCGCGCGATCTGAGGGCATCTTGCTGCGCTACCTTGCCGAGGCGTTCCGCTCGCTCGACCGAACCGTACCGCTGGAGAAGCGCAACGACCAGCTGAACGACATCATCTCGTGGCTGGGCTTCGTGGTGCGGAGCGTCGATTCGAGCCTGGTGGATGAGTGGGCCGCCGCGGGCGAGGATTCCGCCTTCGACGCCGCGCCGCCGAGCGGTGCGGACGTGGTGGTGGCGGACCGCCGCGGCATGACGCTCTTGGTGCGCAACGCCCTGTTCCGCCGCGTGAGCCTGGCCGCCCGCGAGCGCGCCGACGAGCTGGGAGAGCTGGACGAAGCGTGGGGCATGGGCGAGCTTCGCTGGCGCCGCGCCCTCGAGGCGTTCTTCGAGGCGCACGAGGAGCTGCTGGTGGATGGCGATGCGCGCTCGACGGCGTTCTTCACCATCGACGAGTCCGACGAGCTTAAGCCCGCAACCGAGGGCGGCCACGTGTGGCACGTGCACCAGATCTTCCACGACAGCGACGGCGATCACGACTTCGGCATCATGGCCGACGTGGACCTCGACGCCACGCAGGAGGAGAGCGAAGCCGTGTTCAAGAACTACCGCGTCGGGTTTATTGAGGAACTGCTGGAGCAGGGGTAGGAAGACGTTTGCTTGGGGAGTGTTATGTCGGCGCCCATGCTGCACAGACAGCTGCGCAGCATGGGCGCTCGCGCAAGACGCGCCGCTCGCTTTTGTCAGCTCAGTGCATAGGTATCGAAATCCACACAGTACTGGTTAAACTCAACCAAACGGGCGTAAAGCCTCGCATCCGCCGTAACGACGGGAATTCCCCGCTGAGCAAGGTTCACAAATGACGTATCCGTCAACCCAAGCCGTCCATGAGACGGTTCTTCGACTACCACGCGGGATGGAAGCAGCTCTTCCTCCAAACAGCAGGAGCTCGAGTCGCTGCCTCGAGGCTCCAATGCCCCACTATGCGCTTGCGGTCGAATATGCCGACGATCAACAGCGCGAGAACGTTGCTGTCAAGCGCAATGCTATGCCGCGATTTCATAGGGTTCCATCTTGCGCAACTCGAGAGTCTCCGCATCTATGAAAAGCCGTTTATGCGTTCTCCGTGACCGCATGTCACCGTTTGCAGCTACGAGCGCCATTTGTGGAATATCACTCGCCAGCGCATAGCCAACGATGACCTCCCACACGTCTTTGTTTGAGCTGAGCTCGATGCCTTCGAGCGCAATGCACTTCGCCTCTGGAGCGAGTTCGCTCACGTACTCCATAGCCTTATCCGCCGCCACTTTTGCAGAAACGATATCCATCCGCTTCACCACCAAACCTTACAAGCTCGAGTACGTTTCGCAAGCGCACCAAAGACCCACCACACCGTACCCAGACGCGCGCTCTAGGTAACCGCTTCGCTATCCTTGTCCATCAACATGCAGTATTCTCGCGCCGTCATACTTGGAACTCTCGAAGTCTTATATGCAGCATCATCGCGCGTGATAATCGCTTCCGCACCCATCAATTCCGCTGTTGCCCGAACAATGCCATCTTCTACATCCGGCTCGTCCGAGCCGAACGCACGATCAAGCACTTCGTTTGTTAGCTCTGCGACAGACACGACCTGCCTGAAACCGTTAAGCCGATCACGAACAGCGGATTCATGGCGATACTGCCGGCAAAGGATGTAATACACATCCTTAAGACATGCTGCAAGAACCACCGGCTCCTTGTCTGGAGAGCTCAACAGCACCTCAAGAACATCAACGGCATCCGAGTGAAAGGCGCGTGTTGGTGACAAGTAATCGATGATGATGTTGGTATCGAGGATGACGCTAGCCAAAACGCCTCACCCGCTCTTCGTTGAGCAGCTCTCGGTCAGAAACCGATTTGTCCCATACGGGCTCCTCCACAATCTCTGATTCAATTTGCCGTGTGAGTTCCCTGAACCGCTCAAGCCGCTCTCTTCGCCGCGCCAACGCAGAATCTGCCGGCTGAATGGTCACCCACGGCTTGTTGTTCTTCAAGACTATCAACGGTTTACCCGTCTCATTCACGGCAAGTGTCAGCTCGCTAAACCTGTTCTTCGCGTCGCGCACGCCCACAGGGGCCATAACCGGTTCCATAACACCGCCTCCTAGCTGTCTCACTCTTATTATAGCCACATATTAGAGATTGTAGCTACCTATCCGAGAATTCCAGGGAGCAGCGGAGCTTGCCATGGCGCCCCGCCGCATGATTGGAGCGATATTCGTTTAGGAAGCGAGCCTGCCTTCGCTTCCTAAATCGCTCCACAATTGGAAGCGAAACGACCTTCCTAATAATAAAATCTGTTAAGCCCGCCCATCGCGCTACCCTACAACGCGGCCCAGGACAACGAATTGTTGGGTAACGGTGCCCCCAAACAGTTGTCACCGAATCGCCCGCCTGCTTTCGGCTATCGCGCGTCTGCCAGATAGACCCCTGCACGAACCTGATGCCATGGACTGCGCTCGGGAGCAACCTGCAGCACGCGACACTCAAGCACATCGCCGTGGCCGTAAAACAGCAGCTGCAAGACGAGCTCGTTCAGCTCCGACGGTACGAATCCGGACTTGGTCTTGTCGAGGTAGATAGCGACCGCCCGTGGGTCGTGTGGATTGTCGAACTCGGGCACGAGCCATAGCTGCATGCCAACCTTGAGCTGATCGAGCACAAGCGCCCCGTCCCAAAACTGAAATCCAGCGATATGAAAGGTCATGATGCTGCGCGAAGGTTCGTACATGACTGCCTCCTCAAGCCGCGTCGCCGCCCGTCTCCCGGGCGGCGAATTTCCCATGGCATCAAGGTACAACCTCGTGCGGACAAAAAATGCAGCGCGACATCACATCGATTTCTCACCTGGAGCTTTGTCATCTCTCCGCACGGAGCGCGAAATATGCACCGCTACGCGTCAATCTCCTTCCCTGTGTACTGCTCGTAGAGCTTGTCCATTTCCTGGATGTAGGAGTTTGCGAGTTCTTCAGATTCCATATTCTGGTCAAGGTCGCCCTCGATAATCTGAAAACCGCCGTTTGCGTATTGCTCTGCAAGTTCATACGTCGCATGCTGGTCGCGCAGAGAGTCAGAGTCCGTGAAGTCCGACTGGCCGTAATGGACCGCACGCATCAAGACATTCTGCTTGTCAGAAAAATATGTCGTACGCAGGTACCCGCCAGAAACCTTTGAGGAGGGTGCAATCGCCATATCATGGTGCACACCGACGGCGTATGCAAACATAAACACGTCTTTGTTCTCAACCCTGCCACCATCGGCGCTCTTCGAAAAGAATGAAAGGTCACTCATTCTAGGGAGCACGGAGCTATCGACATGACTGTCAACACCCAAAGTCGACTGCGCAGGCCTCAATTCTTCACTAGCCATGAACAACAACCTCCGGATCCATGACATGGGACTCACTTGCATCAAGCCGCAACCTAATAAATGTTGCCGCAGCAGAATCAAATTCATTTGAAATCGATTCCGAATACTCATCGGGTGTAAAGGCGAGAATCAACTGCTTACGCCTACTCACCTCAACAAGCGTACGTGCGAAGTTTTCCCGGTTTTCACCCGAGGCACGCGCAATGGGCGTATCAATAAAGAGAGGCGAATCGAATCCCGATACCTCATGCATAGCCAAGGTGAACGAGAGCGCAAGAAGTGATCGCTCGGCAGCTGAACAGGTACCCGCACAAGAAAAGCCGGCCTTATCGTACAGGGCGGGCGTGTAATTTTGAGATAGCTCGATATGGTCGCACTTCGACTCTTTCCATACGAGCCCCTTGAAAAGCTCCTCGGTCCGCTGCTCCATGTTCTTTTTTGTCTCTTGGATTACAGCCGCCTCTGCATCCTTAAGCACCTTGAGAGCTTTCTCACCAAAGTCGACGATACGCTTTAGCTCTGAAGCTTCGGAGTTACGATGCAGAGCATCATTGAGCAATTTCTTGTACTTAGTTATCGCGCTTTGCGCGCGTTTGAGATTATTTCTTCTCGTTCCTATCTGCTCGTGACATTCGCCAAGCTGTTTATGGTACGCCTCACGATCTTCGTAGAGCTTTTTAATGCTCCCGCTGGTCTCAGCATACTTACCCGCAAGCTTATCGAGGTCTCGAAGCTCTGTTTCTGCCGCATCAAGAACTTTGGCAGCATGCTTAATATCGCGAATAACGCGATTACGCGCGGCAGGATAGTGCTCAATCGTTGAAACGGTTCTCCTCAGCTCGCTTCGCATTGACGACAGAATGTTTGATGTCTCGCTGCCGACACGATATTGCTCAAGCAATTCTTCAATGTGTTTTCGCTCATCATCGCTCAACTCGTGCTGGCATACGACGCACCTTCCCTTGTGGAGCGATTCCGATAGCTTCAACGGATCGATTGCCGGAGGAAGCTGGCCCTCATTCTCAAGCGACCGAATGCTGTTCAGCGCACCCGATGCTGCGGGATAAAGGTAAAAATCAACGATGCTATCACGCACAAAAGCGTAGTATTCATTGCGCTTCTGCGTAAGCTGAGCACGGGCCTCATCAGCTTTGCGTTGCGCAGCATCGCGACGCTTCTCGATATCCCTCACATCATCAACGCCGCGAAGCTGTCCGTCAACCTCTGCCAACTGCTGCTCAAGCTTCTCGATTTCTGCCTCTTTTTCCTTGATGAACGCTTCGCATCCCTTGGCAAGCCTCTCCTGATCAGAAAGTTTCTGCTCATAGTCATTCGTGTCAATGGACTGAGAAGACGCTTTGCGACGTTGCTGTTTGATTACGTTATCAAGACGGTTAATCATGGTGCGGAACAAATCGATTTGCGAAATCGAATATACCGCCTCTTTGATGCGCTCGCCGCCCGTTGCCTTGAAATAAGAATCGAGCTGCTCACCGTCAAAGAAGAAATATTCTCGTATCGACTCGGGGAGTAACTTGTTGAGAAACTCCTGCGCCTGCTCGCCAGACAAAGGCAGTCGATTTTTACCTTCGACCCATGTGACCGAGAAACGGCTGTCATACACCATCTCGAAATAGCTTCCGTCAACCTTGACCGAAAAGGGCACAGATCGAGTTGCGCGAAGCACGGTCCGCCCCTGCTCTCCCTCATATTCGATATCAACAACAACGCGAACGGTGGCTACGCCGCCGCCTCGCTCAACGCACTCCTCGATAATCTCTTTGTTGAGCTTTGGCTCGGTGCGCTGCCTGGTGTCCTGTTTCTTCCCCGAGCTGCCAAGATGAGGCTCTTCGCCATAAAGACACCATGTAAAGGCATTGAGCAGATTGGTCTTACCGACGCCATTGTCTGCAACGATGATTTGAAGGTCATGCTCGCCCGGTTCAAATTGAAGCTTGAGGTCGCGGTACTGTCGATAATTCTCGATAACGATGGAGCGGAACCTCATTTCTTCACCTCCTGCAGCGAGTACTTACGCAGAATCTTCTCGTATTCTTTGACGTATTGCCCCGGCCCATCCGTTTCGAAAACGATGAGATCGCGCAAAAACGAAAGGGTTCGCTCATCTCCCTCCGCTCGCTCGCGAATCTTTTCCATGATCCGTTTATTAATCGCCATAAGCCCTCCCCAACAGGCCCCGCATTTTAATCAGCACATCTGTGCTGTTAACTGCGTTTTTTCTCATGTCTTCGATACGGACAAGCTCTTGGTTGAAGAGCCTGCGCTCGGATTCGATGTCTCCATAGAGCTCGAGCCTGCTCCAATCTGGAACAACCACGAAATCGTAGATGTGAGCAAGGTTCTTTCCGGGACTTCGCCGAATAACGCGTCCCACGCGCTGAACGTATTCTCTAGGATTTGTGCTGCTAGATAGCAAAATGGCGCTCTTGGCCTGAGGAATATCAATCCCCTCATCCAGGCACTTTATTGCAACAAGCGCCTGGAGAACGCCCTCTTTGAACATCTTGATAAGGTAGTCCCGCTCGCTCAGGCCACCGAACTCACGCTTGGGACGCGTTCCCTGCTGCTGCGTAAATCGGTGCGCAGCAACACCGTGCCTTCCCAGTATGGACTCCACCTCGTCAATGCGCTGCGGAGAGGTAAAGACAAGAAGGTCTTCGTGCTCAATATGGTCTAGCAGGGCATCTAAGCCGTCGAGCTTGGCCACGGCATTCTTCTTAATCAGGGCGCGCTTTCTCAGGAGCTGATCGAGACGCTCACGAGCCGCATCGTCATCTTGATGAGAAAGCTTTGCTATCTGCTTGGTCAGCCTATCAAACTTTTCCGCCTCATCATCTGACAACTCTACGGTCTCGAGATGGTATTGGTATGGGCAGAGAAACGTCTCGCCGGCAAGTGGATTTACCGTCCCCTGGGCATCCTTTATCGTAAACTCAAACGACTGGCCACCGAAATATGACCGCAACAGTGCCGAGCCTTCTTCATCGAACCATCTCGACGGCGTCGCTGAGAGGCCAATCCGATAGGTATAGCGCTCAAGAAGAGCCTTTCGCTGCTCGCGCGACCCCATTCCATGAACCTCGTCGCCGACCAAGCACACGGCAAGCGATGGATCAGCCCCCTCGATAGCCTTGATAAAGAGTTCGTTCGCAGCACTCGCGTGAGTTGTATAGACTATGAGGCTCTCATCAATTCCGATGGCAATCCGTCCAAGAGCGGCCCGGATGCTCGATGCCCAAGAAGCACTGGTCCCGGCCGAAGAATCAGCAAATATACTGGTATCGAACTTCAGGCCAAGCGCTGAAACCTCCCGTTCCCATTGCCGCGAAAGCGTGCTTTGAGGTGTAGCAATAACGCACACCAGCTTCGGCTTAGCAATGAGCAGATCCTGTACGCAGGCAAGGGCCGTCCGCGTCTTACCGGTACCTGTCGCCATCTCGAACAGCAGCTGTCCCTCATGACAACGCCACGTTTTAAATGCTTCCCGTTGGTATGGGAACAGCGAAATGCGCTTCATGTTCCTTGCGGCACGCGTCTTCGCAAGCGAGCTGCACTCGATATCAAAGTCTTTTCCCTCAGCAACGAGCAAGCTGCTCAACGAACCTTTGGGCTCAAACGTCATCACCCGTTCGCGCTGATTATTCCAAAGCTCCGAAAACTTACGTTCATCGGATTCAAAGAAGCCTCTTTGGCCCTCGTCCCAGCTCTTAAATACTTTGAATTCCTCTGAATTGAAGAGCCAACCCGATGCCGTTTCGTTAATTGACCCGCTAAAGGAAAGGGCGTATCCCTCGGCATCACGCAGAATACCAACCTTCTGATGAAAGAGTTGATCCTGAAGAATATCGCCGTTCTCATCTATGACACATGCGATACGGAGCTCAAGGTATCCATTTGCCAGCATCCATCCTAAAGCACGAACATGGTCGTGTTCGATTTCGTCAGCAAGGGCGTCGACATCCATCAAAACCTCGCTCATGATGGACTCAATCACAGATTCCGGGTTGCTCTCCGCCTGCCTGATGATCGCAACGTCACGCTCTGAAAGATGAGGGCTTACCACAAGCCTCATCTTCCCCCGATTGTGTATAAGGCCAGCAACGCCGCGCGCCGCCAGCGCAAGACTCGCAGAAGAGAAAAAGCCAACGCTTCGATCATATTCGACGGACTCTGCCAGAGCGGGGACATAGAAGCCATTGACCGGATCAGCGCCCTCAAGCGTTTCGTAGGACGGTTGTATCTCCAAATCCTTCAAGCTCATGAGAACCTCACGTTGTGCAGCGCATCTTGCAAAGAGCAATCGCTCCCCGTCGCCTGCTCTTCAAGTAGGGAAAACAAGGTACGGAGATTCGGAAGTCGACGTCGTTTCGTGCTTTCGGAAAACGGCTTGAGATATGAAGCCGGGTTTACAACATCCGTCTTCGCATCAACAAGAATCTGCCGCACAACAGGGATGCGGAACATAAGCCGCGCCGCCATCGCCCTCTGGTCTTCGCAAGACAACGAGCAGAACAAGGCGCTAAACGGGCTGGTGCGCACGCTCATAGGAGACCCGGATACGATGTCCGACAGATCAAGAAGTGTCGCCAGCTTCGCATGGTTCTCGCCATACTTCTTGTTAGCGGTCGTCTTTTTACCAACGCCATCATCTAAATAGACGCCTAGCTGGTCAAAAGATTGAGCCTCTCCGATTGCCTCCAAAATCTCGGGGACGCGCAATGCCGAATCAAGACTGCTAAACTGAGGCACATTCGCCGTAGTTACCAGCTCTGTATCGGGATATTCGAGCACCGAGGTAAAGATCTCTTCAAGCGAGGCACCCCGAAAAAGCGCAAAGAGCTTTTCGAAGTACCCCCCCCCCGATTGTTCTGCTTCTTTGAAATGTTCTACGCACATGATGTCGAGCTTCTTTGCGAAATACGCCGAAAGCGTCTCGAGCTCGCTCATATCGCCGCGAACAAACCGACCCCAGTACGCACGCTGCTCCTCCAGCACCTCATGAGAGGGCTTCGTAAAGAACGGACGTCCGAATCGCTTCAACATGCTTTCCTCTTCAAACCGCAAATCGAAAAACCGCTCTGCAATACGCGGGAACTCACGTTCAAAAACTGTCATAGCTTGATACGCGGAGCACATCGTGTTCTTGGTCTTGTGATATGCCTGGTTGGCCTCGCAAAACTCTCGGAACGATTTCTTTTTGAAAAACTGAGGCTGATTGCACCATCGCGCGATGTTGACATACAACGAGCGCCACTTGCTCTGTTTGTAGCTCTCATAACGCATGATATACGGCAGGCAATCGTATTTCATGAGGATGGAGATGCGCATAAAGATGGACTCGATATCGTGCTCGTCCTGCGAATCGTATGCGCTCAGCACATAGAGCCTCGTGCCTCGGTCTGTCCACGTACGCCAAACCCGAAGCTTCTTTTCAATGATTTCTCGGTCCTCGATATGGTCAAAGGCAAAGATGAAATCACCGTGGTAGCGAGAGCGAGAAAGGACAAGCGCCTTCTCGTCTGTCATGAGCCTGATATCGAGACCTTGGCGAAACTGAAACGGCTTGCCCGTCGCATTGAGCTGACCAAGGATTTCACGCCACCCGCTGAATCCCAGAAAGTTGTCATCCCACAGGTAAATATAGGGACGTTCCGAATCAAGGAACTCTTCTACCGGAGCATGGGCAAACACACGAGCGTACTTTTTATTGACGCAAAAACTACACTTCCTAAAGCACCCGCGCGTGGTAAATCCAATAGAGTAATCGAGGTAATCCGCAAGAGCGCTCCGCCTTCTACCACGGGCAAGCTCCCGTTCAACATACGGCTCATACAACGTATAGTCGGGATGCGCATGCTCGACGTCATACGGCAAATCTTCTCCACCATCGGGAAAAACTCCCGTACCGCCACAGTACACATTCGAAAGGTCGAGAACGCCCCGCTCTATCGTGGTGAACGAAAAGACGCAGGAAAGAAAGACGGCATCGTATTGCTCCAGATGCAGGTAATCTAACAAGAGGTCAACGTGGTGTCCATGCGCCTTGCAAAACGAAGCGATTTTTAATAACGCGAGGTTGGGATGTCTTGTTCCATGATCGACGAGGTCCGCATCGAGAATACCTATGCGAAGACCGGTTTCTCGTCGCAGACGCTCGTATATCTCCTGCATTGCCAACCTCGATACCATAACGAATAATCGATATGGATCAGATCTTATACGATCCCAAGCATTCGGTAGCAGAGAATACGCAGCTTGCAACGAGGAGCACCCCGGCGGCGCGAATGGAGTGGACGGGCAACCCCGCCGTTGCCTACCCCAGCCTTCGGGCAATCACCTCACCGATGCGATGTGGAATGCCGACGATGAGGGCGTTTCCCATGCAGAAGGCGCGGTGGCCGTCGGTCATGCCGGTATCCGTCCAGCCCTTCGGGAAGCCCTGTAGCTGGTCCAGCTCGTCGGGCACCAAGCGGCGGTAGCGACCATCGGATGTCTGGATGATATGCTTGGTCCGTGAGGCCGACCCCCCCCCTCGTTTGTAAGAATGGTGCGGGCCGGCGCATCAAGCGCATCCGGAAATGCCATCGCTCCCTCAGAGTACCGATACTCGAAGCCGGTCTTCTTGTTCACACGCGGCTCGCTTTTGCGGCCCTTGAGGTAACGCCAGGCCTCGAGTTTGTCGTCCTCAACGTAATACGACTCGGGAACCTCCTCGTCGGGCACGAGCACGTCGCCCAAAACCGTTCGCTCGCCAGAATATGCGGCCGCCACCTTGACGGTCGCGACATGCCCGCCCTGCATAACGCCGGCGAGTTCGAACGGCGATACTTTGAGCCCTGCACCGAAGTGCTCGGAGTTCTCATATGGGTCGCCGAGCAGCTCGAACTCCCTAGTTGCACCAACGAGCTCCATCGGGAACGCCTCTGCCATCACGCCGTTGCTCAGGCGCTCCTCAAGGTCCCATGCCTCATTCGTCTGCTCGGCGTAGATATACACACGGCGGCGCTTCTGCGGGAACCCGTAATCCGCACCGCTCACAACGCGCCACTCCACGGCATAGCCGAGCGTCGACAAACAGGAAAGAATGATAGCGAAGTCACGGCCGCGCTGCGACGCGGGGCTTTTGAGCAGACGATCGACGTTCTCCAGTAGCACATAGCGCGGACGTCCCTTGAGCTGCAGGAATCGATAGATCTCCCACCATAGGACGCCCTTCTTTCCTTCGATGCCACTCGCCTGAGACAACGGGCGCGCCACAGAGTAATCCTGGCACGGAAATCCGCCAACCACCATATCGACATCGGGAATGTCGATGCGTCCAGCCTCATACTCGTCGAGCACACGGGCAATGTCCTCGTTCACCACGGAACCCTTGCCGAAGCGCTCCTCATAGCAGCGCGCCGCGAACTGACGGCGCGGCGAACCTTGAGGCTCCCATTGGTTCGCCCACACCGTGACGAACGGTCCGGCGGCGGGCAGCGCGAATTCCGGGTACCGCGGGTCATCGTAGCCCTCCAGCCCGAGTCGGAATCCGCCGACTCCCGCGAACAGTTCTGCGATTCGTATTACCTGCCCCGCCACGTTGCTCCGATCGATCCTCTCGCGCACCGCCCGCGCGGTCGCCTCCGTTAATTCCCGCTCTACTCTATCGATCTCTTCGCCGATATAGCGAGCATTGATCCAAAAACACTTTTTCGTTTCCTGCGTTCCATACGGCGTGGGAAGCGTATCGGCCTTGTTACGCCCATGCGGGCGCACATGACAGCAACGATTCTCCCTCGATGTAACCGATTGCTCGGCATGCCCCGCGTTGATTCGCCGTTGCATTTCCTCGTAGCACCGCTTGGCCTCAAGCAAGTCTCGATCCGGCATTTGCCAGAACAGCACTTGAGCAAGCCGGAACACGCCCCGCTCCTCCGTTTCCTCTCGATAGATAACAAAGAGGTACTTTTGGCGCAGGCAGCCGTAGAAATCACTCTCTTCAAACGGCTGCTCGGAAACATCGAAATAGCTGAACGTTGGGAATGAGACCGACTCCCTGGGCACGCCATTTCGCTGCAGGCGCATCGTTTTCGTCTTGATGCCGGCTTTCTCGAACTCCGCGATCTTGTAGCGCACATCGATGCCCAATAACTGCTTCGTGATGAGCGCGCAAAGGCTTTTCGGTTTGCGTCTGCCCGCGACGTCATAGCCACATGCCTCAGCAAGCTCGTCCTCGGTCATGCCGATATACGGCTCGAAGCGCTTCTGAATCAATGCGAGCAAGTCAGTTTCTCGCTCAGCCTGATTTCGGCGAATACTCTGCATATCAAGCAGGCCATTAAGGGTTACTGTCATGTATGAGGGCTTGATCGCCCATGACCGCGGCTTCGCCGGAATTGCCGAATATGGCTGCTTGGTGCGGTCTCTTCCCGTAGCGCCCTTTGTCGCCGCCTCTAGATACAGCGTATCCGAGCCAGATAACTCATGCGCCCTTCCGTGGCGAACCTTTTCCACCACCGTATCCCAGTCATGCTTGAATACCGGAACATCCGACGCGGGAATACCCCACAAATCAACGACCTTAATGAGGTAATCGACGGGATTCGTTTCCGGATCGTATTCATACGCCACGAGAAGTATCTTATGGAGCTTCTTCTGCAACGAGCTCGTTTCCCATGTCTCGTCGACCACGGTCATATAGTTGATTTTGCTGATAACGAGACGTTCCTTCGCCGAAAACTCGCCATTTTTCTTTTTGCGAAGCGGTGTGGACTTGAGCTCTGTTTCTGCTTCCCTGAAATCCGCGTCAGGACTGTTGTTGATATCGTAGTGAAAGAAATACTTCTCGAGCGCATTGCCAAAGCTACCGCGACGCTTCCTGGGATTGGCGACCTCGTCAATCTCGCATGCATCACGCAACGTCGTACCCTCAAGCTGGCGTGCGTACCGCAAGATTGATTCAACTGATGAAGCATCGTAGGTAGTCTGCTCAACATGCATAGTTTGCTCCAAGATCAAACATTTGTTCGATCCGATGATTGTATCGATCGCTCATATGGTCTCTGTGGATCAAGCCAGTGCTCCAGCAGACAAGGCCAAGCGGCAGGGCTGCCCAAACAAGCCAGTCTCCCATCGCTCCACCGAATCACGTGTCGCCACACGTCGAACTCGAACGAACTCGCAGTATCAAATCTCCCCTCCGGGGTACGCCGTCTTTGCAGGCAATCTTCCGGGCCACGAAAGGCGATATAGAAACTCGCCGCGCAGCATCAGCGAATCGCCCGGGAACATGAAAGGAGCAATTATGCTGCTTCGAGGCAAAACCGCCGTTGTCACAGGGGGATCAAGAGGCATCGGCCTGGCCATCGTGAAGCGATTCCTGGAAGAAGGAGCAAATGTCGCGCTTTGCGGAAGTCGGCCCGAAACCGCTCAGAAAGGGGTTGAGGCCATTCTCGCCAAGATTCCCAACGCGCCCGTGATGGGCATTTCCCCTGACATCACCAACGAATCCGAACTTGAGGCAGCGTTTCGAGAGGTTGCCGGGCACTTTGGCAGTCTCGACATCATAGTAAACAACGCTGGCATCTCACAATCCACGCCTCTCGGAGACTACACGCCAGGAGAATTCGATCGCGTCATCGATACCAATGTGAAAGGCGTACTCAATGGATGCCAAGCCGCGGCCCGCACACTCGGTGAAGGTGGCGTAATCCTAAATACCAGCTCAATGGTGAGCAAGAATGGGCAGCCCTCGGGCGTAGGTTACCCCATGAGCAAGTTTGCGGTGAACGGAATTACCGTTTCCCTCGCCCGCGAGCTTGGGCCGCTCGGCATACGAGTAAATGCCGTAGCTCCTGGAGTGACTGCCACCGACATGGTTGCGGCGCTACCTGAAGAGATGATTAAGCCCATCGCCGACGCCATCCCCATGAAGCGCGTAGGACAGCCCGAGGACGTGGCGAACGCCTTCGTCTTCCTTGCAAGTGACCTCGCTTCATATATTACCGGCGCGGTCTTGCCTGTTGATGGCGGCATGACGGTCTAGGGGAATCGTTTTTTCACAGCGGGCGGTGCGGAGGCACAGAGCGTCTGCACCGCCCACGCAACGGATCTTCAAGCCACCGCTCACAAAAGGACACGTGGGCTACTCCTAAGCAAGCCACCCTATATAAATGCATTGACGAAAACAACGATTACGATCGCCAGCGCGAGCAGCACGCCAAATACAAGCCCACACCCAAGCACAACATTGCCGCATCCACATCCTGAAGCACCTGAACTGCGAACCGCGCCCCTACGACTGGAGAAGCTGTCCCCATTCGAGGTTGCGGAGGCATTCGGCACGTTGGACCCATCGCCCCGCAACCGTCCCCGCGCACGCTTTTGCCATGCATCGGCAGCAGCGCCCTCCCATTGCTCGATTCTGCCATCGTTATCGAAGTCTGGAATCATTCCCCACCCCCTGCCCGTACTGTAATACAGCTCGTTCATCATAGAGCGTATCAACTTATACCGGACTGAAGACGGCTGTTAATCACCTGCGAGCGTATGAGACGCCAACACGCGATAGCCAACACGCACGATGCATCCGAGTTCTCCGCATCAAACTTACTGTGGAGGTCATGCGTACTTTTGAGAATCAATCTCAATATGAAGCAATCCAAGCAACATTTTGTCATAATCGAGATGTACCGCGCACCGTCCCACAGAGGGGAAACTTGGGTCGGCGTGCATCGCCTGCAAAAGAAGGAGTACACCATGAAGTTTGTTTGCCCCGTTTGCGGTTACGTTGAGGAGTTCGACGGCGAGGAGCTGCCCGCTGATTTCAAGTGCCCGCAGTGCGGCGTCTCTGGCGACCGTTTCATCAAGCAGTCCGAGACCGAGATGACCTGGGCCGCCGAGCACATCGTGGGCGTTGGCAAGCTCCCCGAGGTCTCCGAGGACATCGTGAACGACCTTCGCGCTAACTTCGAGGGCGAGTGCTCCGAGGTGGGCATGTACCTGGCCATGGCCCGCGTTGCTCACCGCGAGGGCTATCCGGAGATCGGCCTGTACTGGGAGAAGGCCGCGTACGAGGAGGCCGAGCACGCCGCCAAGTTCGCCGAGCTCCTGGGCGAGGTCGTGACCGACTCCACCAAGAAGAACCTCGAGATGCGCGTTGAGGCCGAGAACGGCGCCACCGCCGGCAAGTTCGACCTGGCCAAGCGCGCCAAGGCCGCCGGCCTGGATGCCATCCACGACACCGTGCACGAGATGGCTCGCGACGAGGCCCGTCATGGCAAGGCCTTCGCCGGCCTGCTGAAGCGCTACTTTGGCTAAACCGTACGAAAACAGCTTAGTTGTTTTGAGGGGTCGCTCGAAAGAACGGCCCCTCATTTTGGTTCAAAGACCCTTGTAACGCCATTCGCAACGGATATCAACGGTTATATTTGGACACACCGAGTAGACACGAGGAATGTCATATAAAAGATGCAGGTCAAGAGCTTGCGGAGTTATCGTCCACTCAACGAGTCGAGAAATAACCGTTGATAACCGTCACGAGTGATCTATCACTGCGAAATCTATGCAATCGAGCGAGCAATCCCCCAGTTGTCCATAGCATCTTCCCTGAGAGCATCGAAGCCTAGCGCGCACCGTGTACGAAAAAGGGAGGCATCCAGTTGGATGCCTCCCTTTCGCGCTGCACAAGCTTGGATACCGTGCAGAACTTACCCGCGATATCCACCACGGCCGCCGAAGCCACCGCGCGAGCCGCCGCGGTCGTCACGGCCACCAAAGCCGCCACGGCCACCGCGGTCGCCGCCGCGCGAACCACCGCGCTCATCGCGACCACCATGCGTGCGATCGTTCTCGCAACCCATCTCCACGAGCGGATTGATTACCTCGTCGAGCAGAGAAAGCAGCTCGCGCGCACTCTCAGCGGAAAGCTGCGGAACGAGCTTCTTGCGCTTGTTGCCGCGCGCCTCGGCCATCGCCACGGCGTCCTCGCCTGCGAAGACCACGATATGGCGCATGTCGCCATCCTCGGGCTCGATACGGCCCACGATATCCTGCTTTTCCGCCTCAATCAGCAGCTCATTGAGGGCGCGAAGGCGCATGCCCAGAAGGTCGGCCATCTCCTTCTCTTCCATCTTGGGCTTGAGCTCGAGCAGGTGCAGCGCGCGAACCAGGTCCTTGGTGCGCTCGGCCTCCGCCTCGGCCTCCTCGGCCAGCGCGGACTTGCGGTTACGCAGCAGGCGAGCAGCGCGGTTCACCTTATCAAACAGCAGATCATCGAGGTCCTCGTTTGCAGGCTCCGCCGGCTTCTCCTCCGCAGGCTTCTCAACCTGGGGCTCCTCGGCAGCCTCGGCTACGACCTCTTCAGACTCCTCAGCCGCTTCGTTTGCCTCGATGCTCTCCACGGCCTCGGTGGCATCAGCCTCAAGCTCCCCCGCCTCAACGGCAGCGGCGGCCTCGACCTCTTCGATAATTTCGTTCTCTACCATGTTCTCGTTTTCGCTGTACTCAGACATGCGTTCCTCCTACGCCCTTCCGGGCTCTCTTGGGCGCCATTGCATCTCGCCCATCACTCAAAGCAGCCTTTCGGCTGGGCAGCGTCGTTGCTGCGCACCCAAGTGTAGAGGTCGCCACGGTCATATTCGCAGGAAAATCTTCGTGTACACGAAAGCCGGACAATCGAGAGGGGCAGGCAACGGAAAGGCACTCTTCCGCGCTCAGACATCAGCTCGCAAAGACGGGCCGCACTTAAGCCGCTCCCCTATGAAAATCCTAGCGAGCACCGACAAGTTCGAAAAGAAGCGCAGCACTCTAGAACGGAGCAATCGCAAGCATCGCTACGAATACGATGCCAAAGCCCACGATCCCAGCCAGATAGATAGCCTGGCACATGCGGTATGTGCGGTCGCGGCCAAAGCGCGCGATCACCGCACTGGCACCCTCCTCGCGCATCGCAGCAACAAGCTCCGCGCTTTCGAGCATAGACCCCTGCTCTGCCTCGGCACGCGCAGCGCCCTCACGGCCATAGAGCGCGAGGACGATCCCCGCCAGCTCAAAAGCGCCTCCCGCACGATAGGCATGCGACATGCGCGCGAGGTGCGACCAGCATGTGCATACCGGGTATAGCGAGATCGCGCACGCAAAGAACAGGTCGGAAAGGGGCTCGGTCGCCACCGCGATCACATGGTGCCGCTCACCCGCCGCAACAAGAAGCAGGCCGAACACCGTAAAGAAGAACGCGGTGCCCAGATAGCGTAGGAGCTGGCCCTTGAGCCCGGTAAACTCGCTGTCGCGCTTCCCGATTACAGCTTGCAGCGTCTCCATGGTGCCTCACCTTTCCTACCGCTCGTGCATCGGTCGCAATGCCCGCCGCACGCCCTGCATGCCTACACCCTACCCCGTTCTACGCGCAAAACGGTTAAAGGCATGTCATGGGTTGGTAAAGTCGGCACCGCTCAGCAGGCAATATCGGCCGCCCGCCGCCTGACTCCCGTGGAACAGGTAGCGACCGGCGCAATCCATAGCCCCAAACGACCCGGCACAAGATATTCGTTCCACTTTTGGGAATATCTTTTTCAGGATGTGCCCGTACGCACGCGAAGGAGCGTTCGAATCCTGCGGATTTCCTAGCAGCGGGCAGCGCTTTCCAACGGCTCCGAAAAGATATTCCCAAAAGTGGAACGAACAATCGATTCACGCAGCCAGAATCGACCGCGAGGCGATGAGCAAGGGCTATCCGAAGCGATCGCCCACATTTTTCTAGAAGAGCATCCTAGGCCAGAGATTCGCCCTCAGTTCTGCAAGCTCATCCCGCGATACGAGATTCCGCATGAATCTAAGATCCGCTTGGAAATCTGGTTGCTTTCGGTGCCGTCGTACTTGTCGCTCAGGTACACGACCTCGCCGATGCCCACCTGCGCGAGGATCTTCGCGCACTCATGGCACGGGAACAACGTGACGTAGATGGTCGCGTGGTTGAGGTCTTTGAGCGACCCGCGGTAGTTGAGCACGGCATTTGCCTCGGCATGCACCACATAGCTGTGCTTGTCCAGCAACGGATCGTCGCTCACGCCCCACGGGAAGTCGTCGTCGTTCAGCGCGGACGGAGTTCCGTTGTACCCCACCGAAAGGATACGGTGGTTCGTGTCGGCGATGCACGCCCCGACCTGCGTGTTTGGATCCTTGCTCCGCAGCTGCGCAGCCACCGCCACGCGCATGAAGAACTCGTCCCAGGTAATGACATCGTTGCGCTTGTCAGGCATGGTCACTCCTCATAACACATACGGCACAATGACTGGCTCGGTCCGAAGCGCCCCGGGAGCACGCCCTTCGGCCGCACCGAAAGCCCGGTCTCGTCCAGCCGCGAAGCCAAGACCGCCGAGCCTCTCGGCAGGCGAACGGGCACCGGCCCAGGAATGCGTGCACGAGCACCGGCCAAGCTTGCGCGCGCGGGCGCCGGCCTCCCTCGCGGCAAGCACGGACAGGCGCCGGACCTCCGCCCTATTGTGCCCCATTCTCGTCTAGTGCTGGCGGTAATGCTCGAAGAAGTCGGCAAGGTCCGTCATCGCCTCGCGCAGCACCTCCATACGCGGCAGGTACACGATGCGGAAATGGTCGGGCTTGTCCCAATTAAAGCCGCCGCCGCGCGTGATGAGGATGCGCTTCTGGTGCAGCAGGTCGAGCGCGAACTGCTCATCGTCGGTAATATTGAACTTCTTGACATCCATCTTGGGGAAGATGTAGAACGCGGCCTTGGGCTTCACCGCGGTGATGCCATCGATGGCGTTCAACGCCTCGTACACGTAGTTGCGCTGCTCGTACACGCGGCCGCCCGGCACGATGTAGCTCGTCACGCTCTGGTGGCCTCCGAGCGCCGTCTGCACGATGGACTGCGCGGGCACGTTTGAGCACAGGCGCATGTTGGACAGCATGTTGATGCCATAGATGAAGTCGCGCATGCAGCGTTTGTCGCCCGAGAGCACCATCCATCCAATGCGATAACCTGCGATCATATGGCTTTTCGACAAACCGGAGAAGGTCACGCACGGAAGGTCGGGCGCAAGCGATGCGACGGAAATGTGCTCGTAGCCATCCATGCAAAGACGGTCGTAAATCTCGTCGGAGAGAATCATGAGCTGGTGGCGGCGGGCAATCTCGACAATCTGCTCCAAAATCTCGCGCGGGTAGACGGCGCCCGTGGGGTTGTTGGGATTGATGATGACGATGGCCTTGGTGCGCTCAGTAACCTTCGCCTCCATATCTGCAATGTCGGGGCACCACTCGGCCTGCTCGTCGCACACATAATGCACCGGCACGCCACCGGCGAGCGTGGCGCACGCGGTCCAAAGCGGATAGTCGGGGCTGGGAATGAGGATCTCGTCACCGTTGTCGAGCAGCGCATTCATGGTGAGCTGGATGAGTTCGGAGACGCCATTGCCGGTATAGATATCCTCCATGCCCACGTTGGGCAGGTTCTTGATCTGCGCGTACTGCATGATGGCCTTGCGCGCAGAGAAGAGCCCGCGCGAATCCGAGTAGCCCTCGCAGTCGGGCAGCTGCTGGCGCATGTCGGTTACGACCTCGTCCGGCGTGCGGAAACCAAAGGGGGCCGGATTGCCGATGTTGAGCTTCAGGATACGCAGGCCTTCCGATTCCATTCGGGCGGCCTCGTCGGCCACGGGGCCGCGAACATCGTAGAGAACGTTATCGAGCTTGGTAGACTTTTTGAACTCACGCATGGATGCGCTCCTTTTCGGGTTGGATGTGAAGGAGTTGCTGGCGGCCGCAGGCCGCGCGGAAGCTCGCGTCACATCATCCGCAGGCGCGGGGGCCTCGTTAACGTCGCCCATCTTAGCTGGACCCGAAGCGGATTCCTGCCAAGCCCCGCGCGTTACCGAATTGGCGCCGTCCGCCGAATGGCTTTCGTCAACCATGGGGCCCATGCCATCTGCCAGCCACACTTCACGCACGTCGAGAACCTGCGCAAGCAGCGCCATGACATTGCGACGCGGCACGGTCTTCCCACTTACATATTGACTGACCTGGCTTTTTCCGAGCCTGCCGCCGTACTCGGAAGCAGCGTGAATTACATCCGCCTGTTTCATTCCGGCGCGGGACATCGCCTCGATCAGCCGTGCGGAAAACGCCTCTTGGCGCGCCATTTGTCCTCCTTTAGTTCAATTTAGATTGAACTCTTTTGGTAAGTATGCCATAACATTAGGTTTAAAGTTCAATTTATATTGAACCTGTAGCTCTGAGCACGCAGACTCCATGCTTTTTGAACAATTCCCGGACTGAGACGCATCAACCCGCAGCCGAAGCAATGCCGCTAGATTGAAAGCGAGCCATTTCGCTGGGCAATTCTTAAAACATTGCGCAAAACTGGATAACTTTGTCGATTTTCGGCGCTGACAAAGGCTGGCGGGCATGCAATTTGGGCCAAAAAGCCGCCGCGGAGACCCTTCGCGGGAGTTTTCACAGGAATTAATCTCGATAAAGCCCCGTGCACAGAGCATCAATCGCCAGAAATCGACATTTTTAGCCAATTCCTCTTCCAAATCAACGGATACAGTCTAAGGCTGCCGCGATACGGTAAAGCCATCGCAATCAAACGCTACCGATCGCCACAGCCGGCTCCCAGCGACAAGTGCATGCGGCGCTGCAACGGGCGGCGCCCCAATAGCGGCGGGCACGGCCCGCGGCGCACCGGGCGCGATCTCTCATAACGGTGGTATGTGCGACAGCGCAACGACCAGGCTCGTACGCAACAGCGAGCACACCCGTAGTACAACGGTCGTGCGCCGCCATGGCGACGAACCTGCTCAGCAGTACGATCCGCTATCCCAAATCTATGTGATATAGCTCTTTATACGAAGCGCCCTCTTGGCTCAACTCGCTCTTAAAAAGCGCTACCCGATAGGCACGTTCCGGATCCGGAAACACTAACTCCGGCAAGTCACCTTGAGGCAGCCGGGCGCGACGTGCTAGCGTAATATGCGGTCGAAACGCCTTGCGGTCGTAGGCGATGCCCCGCTCTTCGAGTCCCGAGCGAACCGCCTCGGCTAAAGCGCGAAGCTCCTCGGTTAGCGCAATGCCCAGCCAGAGCGTCGCGTCATGCGGGCGGCCGAAGGTGCCCAAGCCATCCGAGGAAAGCCGCACCGCCCCGCAGCGCTCGCATACCTCGTCAAGCGCGCTAATAGCACGAGCCGCTTCCGGCTCACCAATCTCTCCCAAAAACGCCAAGGTCAGATGGTAGGTCTCTGGCTTCATGAATCGCCCGGCAACAGCAGGCCGGAGCTGCCGGGCCAATGCGGACACCTCGCCCGCAAACGGCTCAGGCAACTCCAATGCAACAAACGCCCTCAAAGGTAAATTACCCCTTGTTCTCTAAACCCGCTCGAGCCAATTCCAGCGGCAGAAGCGCTGTTCGCGACCGCCTCGGCAGCAGGCGCGCCGCCCACCGCAATCCCGACAGCAGGCACACCACCCACTGCAATCCCGGCGGCGGATACGCTACTCAAACCAACCCGGCGGCAAGCGAACTACTCGCGGCCGTCCCAACAGTAGGTGCAAACCTGCGCGGGGTCGATGCCGATGGCCTCGAGCATGCCGGGCAGACTCTGGTAGCCCAGGGAATCGAAGCCAAGCTGCTCGCAGATGCGCTTAAGCATGCACTTGCCGCGCTCGGTCGAGCTGTCGGCGTATTCGTCGAGGTGCTCATCGCCCTCCGGCCCCTCAAGCTCGCGCACCACGCGGCGGGCGATAAGATCTTGGTCGCTCTTGCCGCGCGAGAAGCTCAGATATTTGCAGCTAAACATGATCGGCGGGCACGCTGAGCGCATGTGCACCTCGGCGGCACCGGCCTCGTACAGGAAGTCGACGGTCTTTCCCAGCTGCGTTCCGCGCACGATGGAATCGTCGACAAGCAGCAAGCGCTTGTCGCGGATAAGCTCCGGTACGGGAATCTGCTTCATCTCGGCGATGCGGTCGCGCACCTCCTGGTTGGTCGGCATGAACGAGCGCGACCACGTGGGCGTGTACTTGATGAACGGCCGCGCGAAGGTGGCGCCGCACTCGTTAGCGTAACCGATGGCATGCGGCAAACCGGAATCCGGCACGCCCGCCACATAGTCAACCTCGGGCAGCGTTCCCGCCATAGCCTCGTCGCGCGCCATGATATGACCGTTTCGATAGCGCATGACCTCGACGTTCATGCCCTCGTAGTTCGAATTGGGGTATCCGTAGTACACCCACAGGAACGCACAGATCTTCATCTGGTCGCCCGGCGCCACGAGGCTCTCGTAGCCATCGCTCGTCACGCGCATGATCTCGCCGGGACCGAGCTCGCACTCGTCCTCATACCCGAGCTTGTGGTAGACGAAGGACTCGAACGAGATGCAGTAACCCTGGCCCTCGATATCGCGGCCGATCAGCACCGGCAGGCGGCCCATGCGGTCGCGTGCAGCGTACACGACGCCATCCTCCGTCATGACGAGCAACGTGAGCGATCCCTGAATGGCCTTCTGCGCAAAAACGATGCCCTCGACCAGGTCGTCTTTCTGGTTGATGAGCGCCGCGACGAGCTCGGTGTGATTGACTGCACCGGAGCTCATTGCCATGAACTGCGCGCCGCCCTGCTCGAAATACCGCTCGATGAGCTCGTCGGCGTTGGTGATGGCACCGACCGTCGTGATGGCAAAGGTGCCGTGGCGGCCGCGAACGAGCAAGGGCTGGGGGTCGGTATCGGAAATGCAGCCGATGCCGCTCGTGCCGTGGAAGCGCTCCAGATCCTTATCGAAGCGAGAGCGGAACGGCGTGTTCTCGATGGAGTGAATCTCCTTCTGGAAGCCGCCCGTGCCCTCGCAAAAGACCATGCCCGCACGGCGCGTGCCCAGGTGAGAGTGGTAGTCCACGCCGAAAAAGACGTCCAGCACCACATCGCGCTTCGAAACCGCGCCAAAGAATCCGCCCATCGCTCCCCCTCATATATGACTGATGATGCTGCCATTATACGTGAGCCATTCCTTCGCAGCGCGAAGGATATGAATAGCGCGGAAAGACGCATGGCGAATGCGCGCGCTTCCCGGCAGCCGGGAGCAAGCCACGCCGCTCACCCCCACCGGCTCTCTGCCGCGTGCCCCTTGCTCCCATTTCACCGAGCCCCCTCGCTCCTTCCGTCGCGCGCGACGCTCGCCCGGTGGGCCCCACGCTCCTTCCGCCGCGTGCTTTCCGCCGCGCCCCTCGCTCCCTCGCCCCTTTCAATCGCGCCCCACGCCGGAAGACAGCGCGAGGCCCTTGTCGATGCGAACTTCGCCCCCGCGCCCACATGCTCTAGCGTTGAAAAAAAAAAGCAGGTGTATAATCGCGCGCGAATCGCGGCACAATGCCGTTATTCCATAGTGGAGGAGGCCAACATGGACGAGTCTCTGATCGGAATCATCGTTGCAGCGGGGTGCGGGCTGCTTTGCGCTGGGCTCGGCGCGTATATGGTCGTAACAGGCAACCCCTCACTTCTGCATAGCTATCATTATGCGACCACCCCGCTCGCGGACCGCCCGGCGCTTGCGCGCGAATCGGGCGCCGGACTCATCGTGACCGGTGTGGGCTGCGCACTCATGGGGCTTTCGGATTTCTTTGGAGTCTGGGCAGGCGTAGCGGGCATCGTGCTGCTCGTCGCCGGTATCGCAATCAACCTTATTTCCATCATCAGGCATAACGGCTCGCTCTTCTCGTTCCCTTCAAGCGAGGAAAAGGCACATGGAGGGCGTGGGCTTCACATCGGCCTCAATACCGGAGGCGGCGTCGTCCTAGGCGCAATCATCGGCCTCGTTTGCATCGTGCCCGGCGTCTATATGATCGCGACTGGCGACGTGAGCCTGCTTCACAGCTACCACTACGAGCATATCGCCGCTGCGGACCTGCCCGCGTTCTCGCTCATCGAAGGCCTCTCGATGATTGGCCTCGGCATCGGCCTTGCCATCTGCTTTGCCGCGGGCGGACGCATGACGATGCGCCCCACCCCGCTCTGGGCAAAGGTGCTCATGGCTGTGGGCGGCGTGATCTGGGGCGCGAGCCTCATCGCCCTAATCGTCGCGATCCCCACCTTCGGAGGTTCGCTGTCATAGGATCCGCCCGAGAGGCGGGCCACAGGCCGAACGCCCGACGCTCCGCCTCGCGCGGCATCGACATTCCTCGTCCTCTGCGCCAGCATCGCACCCGTAGCGAGACAGTTGTGCCGGGTTAAACTGTCTCATAATCGTCATGCCTGAGTGAGACAGTTTAACCCGGCACAACTGTCTCACGGCTACGCCTCTGCGTCGTCCCGCTCGGCAGCTTCGGCGATGCGCGCTTCCTCGAACGCCTTCTTCATGGTAGGGTTGCCGCGCGTGAGCTTCTTGATGGTGAGACCCTGCGCCTTGTCGTTCGCCAAGCGCAGGTTGCGGTCGCTCGAGAGCAGCGCCTCCTTGGTCTTCTGCAGGTGGCTGATGGTCTTATCGATCTCCTCGATCGCCGTCTGAAACTTGCGGTTCGCCAGCTCGAAGTTGCGCGAGAACCCCTCTTGGAACGCCTCCAGCTTGGACTCGAAGTTCGTGACGTCCACGTTCTGCTGCCGCATGATGGCGAGCTCCTGCTTGTAGGTAAGCGCGTTCATGGCGGCATTGCGCAGAAGTGTGATGAGCGGGATGAAGAACTGCGGGCGGATTACATACATCTTTTCGTAGCGGTAGCTCACATCCACGATGCCCGTGTTGTAGAGCTCGCTCTCCGGTTCCAGCAGGCTCACCAGCACCGCGTACTCGCACTTCTTCTTCGTGCGGTCCGCATCGAGCTTCTTGAAGAAGTCCTCGTTCTTATGTTTGGTGGCCGTGGCATCGTTCTCGTTCTTCATCTCGAACATGATGGAGATGATCTCGTTGCCGTCATCGTCGCATTCACGGAAGATGAAATCGCCCTTGGAGCGGCGCGAGCCGTCCTCGCCCTCCACGGCGTCGTTGTCTTTCTCGAAGTACGCGCGCGGGAAGGCCGTCATGCGCAGGCGGTTGAACTCGGTCTCGCAGTGTTGCTCGAGCGTCTCGCCCACCATCTTGGTAGACAGGCGCACCTTCATGTCGCGCAGGCGCTCGATTTCCTCGTCCTTGTAGCGAATGAGCGCATCGCTCGCCTTCTTGGATTGCTCGAGCTCAAGCGCGTGCGAGGCCTCGAGCTGCTGGCGCTCGCTTTCGTGAAGCGCGCGCTCGCTCGCAAGTGCCGAGCGTGCCTCGTCGCGCTCGCGCTCCGCCGCCGTAACCGCCTGCGCTACGGCAAGCTCCTGCCTCGCCGCATCGGCGGCAATCTGCTGCCTGAGCTTGGAAATCTCGGCATCCTTAGCGGCAATGCCCCGGGAAAGCTCCTCGCGCGTCGCAGCGCGCACGTTCTCAAGCGCAACCGCCTGCTGCTGGGCAGAAGCCTCGGCCTGAGCCTTGAGTCGAGCGATCTCGGCATCGCGAGCGGCGATATCCTCCTGAAGACGCCGAGCTGCCTGCGCTTGGGAGAGCTCCGCCTCCGTCTCTTGCTGAGCCAACTTCGCCCGCAGCTCGTCGCACGTGTGCTCGAGCTCCGACAGCTGCTGCTGAGCGTCTCGCTGCGCCTGCGCCGCAGCGCGCTCTTCAGCGAGCCCGCGCTCGTTCGCCGCGGACGCAAGCTGTGCCTCGAGTTCGGCGATGCGCGCATCGCGCCCCGAAACGGTTTCCTGAAGCTGGCGCTCGGCCTTCTGTTCGGCAAGCTCCACCGCTGCCGCACGCTCGCGCTCCATGATGCGCTCGCGCTCGGCGAGCTGACGGGAGAACTCCTGGTCGCGCACCTGGCGCGCGATATCCGCATACCCTTGTTCGTCTACCTGGAACACCGTACCGCACTGGGGGCACTTTATCTCGTTCATAAACGGACCTTTCTTCCAAAGACGCCTGCGCCCATGGTTCCTTTTACTGGAATCAGTCTACCCCGGCATGCGGACAGAAAAATGCGGCGCTGGCCCGGAGAACTAACGAAACGTATGTAGACGAGCAGACGAACCGTACCTGTCCGCCACGAACGCCGCACGTCGCGGGCGGTTAAGGTCATCGGACGGTTAAGGCTTCCCCGTGCGTTCGGGCGGGATTCGGACGAGCCCGGCGCGTGTCTGCCGTTCCCGGGCCGGACTGGGACATCGCCTGTGTTCTCGGGCAGGATTCGGACGCGCGCGGGACGTTTTGCCATTCTCGGGCGGGATTCGGACACGGCCAGCGTTCTCGGGCGAGATTCAGACGGAACAGGACCCTCGAATGTCCAAATGTTGCCCGAAGGCAGCAAACATGTCCGAATGCCGCCCGAAAACAGTTAGAGTGTCCGAATGTCGCCCGGCGCAGAAGAGCAACGGCGGATGCCGCCCAGCAACGCCGTCAGTGATTGGGTGAGACAGTTTAACCCGGCACAACTGTCTCCCTGTTCATCCCGAGGTACGAGCGCAGCGCGTCGAGCGTAGCCTTGCCGTCGCGGCGTCCGACCTGGTACACGCGGTCGAGAATCGCCGGATCCTTCACCGAGAGCGGCGTCTTGACCGATTCGCTCGGCCGAATCACGAACACCTTGCCCTCGCGCTCCAACCGCGCGAGCTCGTCGAGTTGCGCGTTGTAGCGCTCATGGCGGTTGTCCAGAAGCTCAACCAGCTTGGGATACCGGCGCAGCAGTACGCGCAGCGCGGGCATGAGGCCGTTGGGCTCCTTCCGATACCCCTCGGGCTGCGTACACACCACCACGCAGCGGTCGTAACCCTGATCGAGCATCCAGCGGAAAGGGATGGAATCGGCCGTTCCGCCATCAAGCAGCAACCGCCCTTCCAGCTCAACGGGGCGAGAAAGCGCCGGAATCGCCGACGAGGCGCGCATCCACTCCACGTCCTCCACGTCACCGCGGTTCACGTCGTGGTACACCGGCTCGCCGGTTTGGATATCGGTCGCCACCACGGTGAATCGCATGGGGTTGGCAGCATAGGTCCCCACGTCGAACACATCGAGCTCCCAAGGGAGGCGCCCGAAGGCGAACTCCCGATTGAAGAGATTCCCCGTGGTAAGCAAGCTTCTCATGCCTGCATAGCGGGGATCGTTGCAGAACCTTTTGTTATAGCGAACCGCGCGCCCCAACTGGCACGACTTGAAATTGCACCCGAAGGTCGCGCCCGCGGAAACTCCCACCGTATGCGTGGCCCCTATGCCCTCCTCGAGCCATACGTCAAACACGCCCTCGGTATAGTGGCCGCGAAAACCGCCACCCTCGAACACCACGCCTACCGTATGCGGCAACGCACCAAACTTGGGGCGCTCGCTCGGCTCCCGCACATCGGAAAGCTTGTAGTCTGCACCCGAGCCAACAATGTTGGGTTCTTTCGCCTGTACCATGCCATACCTCACTTAATCATGGCTTTTGAGTATAGCGCGGCGCATGAAAAAGGTAGTCGGCTTCCTCGGCACCTTCGTCGCCCGTCGCCGGGCAGGGCTGACAAGCCGCGCCGCCCATCGCCCCATGGATTCTTCACGGCCGCTTAAGCCAGGCTTCACTGCTGTGGAAAGCCCATGCAGGGCAGCGGTTCACCGTAGAATCGAGAGAGTGCCGATAAACGGAAGGGGGCTAAACCATGGCAGAAACAGTCTTGATCGTAGAGGACGACCGGGATATCGTCGAGCTGCTGTCGCTCTATCTAACCGGCAGCGGGTACGACGTCGTCACTGCTGGAAATGGGGAAGATGCTCTCGAGCAACTTCAGCAGCACCCTGCCGATATCGCGCTTGTCGACATCATGATGCCGCGCATGAACGGCTACGACTTCATCAAGGCCCTCCGCGCCACGGACAACATCCCCGTCATCATCATCTCGGCTCGCACGCAGGCTGCCGACAAAATCGTGGGGCTTGACGCTGGGGCGGATGGATTCATCGCGAAGCCCTTCAACCCGCTCGAGGTCACGGCGCAGATTCGCGCCCTCCTGCGCCGCCGGGCCACCGATGTTGCCGACGCCCTCGCCGCAGCCGGCCGCACCGCCCCCGCCGCAGATGAGGCGTGTGCTACCGCACCATCGGAAGGCGAGGCATCCCTTCCAGGACCAGACACCTCTTGTCCCAGCGATCGCGCGGCTGCAGAGAGCGCCCCCGCGCCTTCAACCCCCTCGCAAGACGGCGCGCATGTGCTTCGCGTTGGCGACCTCGCCTTTGACACGGAACGGCTCGAGCTCTTCAAAGGCGGCACGCCGATTCCGCTCACCGCCGCCGAGCTCAAGATCATGGCAACCTTCATGGCCGCCCCTGGTCGCGTTTTCAGCAAAGCTCAGCTCTATGCATGCATCAACGGGGAGAGTTTTGCCGGCAGCGAGGCAAGCGTGATGGTTCATGTCTCCAACATCCGCGCCAAGCTGGAAGACGACCCGCTGCGGCCGGCATACATCAAGACCATCCGCGGTATGGGATACAAGATCGATGGCTAGCGAATTCGAACACACGCCCTCCTCCCGCAGTCCCCTGCATCGCCTGCGCAAGAGCATCGCCCTGCGCTGCCTCGCCGGCCTTATCGTCTACGCAGCGCTCCTAGCACTCGTGCTCTGGGGTATCAACCGCGCTAGCGAGAATCTGTTCGACAGCGCCTTTCCCTCCATGGAAACCGTGCTGACGTATGCCGACGATCTGGAGCATGACCGCTTCGATGCGCTGCAGACGCAAGCGCTCGAGCACTGCAGGATCGTCATCTTCGACGGCGACGGCACGCGGCTCTACGCATCGAGCGCACGGGCAGCGGAGAAGATCCATGCCTCCGACCTCGACCTCATCAGCGAATACGATGAGCAGAGCTTCTACGAGGTATTCCAGGAAAGCACCGTCGACGGCCTGCACTACCGCATCGTGCAGTGCACCTACAGCCTCGAAGACGGGTTCACCAAACGCATCACGGCGTGGTGCGAGCTCGACGAAAACCTAACCGTGGTGGCCGGCGATCTATTCGCCGATCGCGGTGCGCTCACACAGCGCGAATTCGACTTCCTGCAGGGCGTCTACAGTGCGCAGATGTCTGTGGAGCGCGTGAGCTACCAGACCGTAGACGGCGAAGAGCGCATTCTCGTGCTGGCCGCCCCGCTCGTAAGCGACATTCGCTACCAGCAAGTCATAGACGAAGCCAACCGCCTGCCGCTCCTTGCTACCCCCGCGGCGCTCGTCATCACCATTGGCTGCGCATGGTACCTGGTGGGCGTCGCGAAACGCGCGACGCGCCCGCTGGACCGCGCGATCAACGCCTACCGCCGCGGAGACGAGCAAGTGGACGCGGCGACCGACGTTCCCACCGAGCTCGTGCCCATCTACGACAACTTCACCGACCTCATGGACGAGCTGCGCGAGGCGCGCGAGGACGGCCAGCGCATCATCGCAAACATCTCGCACGACCTCAAGACGCCGCTCACCGTGATCTACGGGTACGCACAGGCCTTCCGCGACGGGCGCGTTCCGCCGGAAAAGGAGCAAGACTACCACCGCATCATCGGAGAGAAGGCGCTTGCCGCAAGCGAGCTCATCGACACGCTCTTCGCCTATGCCAAGATGGAGCACCCCGAATACGCCCCGAACCTCGAGCCATGGCGCGTAGACGAGCTGGTACGCTCGGTGGCGCACGAGGCGGAGGCCCAGGTAGAGCAGGCAGGCTGTTCGCTCTTCGTGGTTCCCGAAGGCGCATCGCTCGCGCAGGCCGCACGGGGCGACGAGAACCTTGACATGGCGACGAGCAGCGCCGAGCCCATCGCCCGCATAGACCGGCAGCTCTTCCATCGGCTGCTCATGAACCTCATCAGTAATGCTTGCGCCCACAACCCTTCGGGCACAAGCATCTATCTCGCCTGCGAGGTCGACGCCGGGCGCGGCCTCGTGCGTGTGCGGGTGGCCGACACCGGCACGGGAATCCCCGACCATATCGCCTCGCACGCCTTCGACCCCTTTGTGACCGAAAACGCCGCACGTTCCACCAACGGGGGAACCGGCCTGGGCCTCACCATCGCGCGGCGCGCTGCCGAGCTCATGGGTGGCACGCTCACCCTTTCCCCGAACCCTCCCCGCCCGTGCGCTACGGAGTTCGTGATCGAACTGCCCCGCTGCACGGAAGAGTGAACGCTGCGCGCGGTCGGCTTCCGTGCGATGCTCGGCTTCATCGTCGCGGCGGTCGTGGTGAACGCTGCGCGCGGTCGGCTTCCATAAACCGGTTCGCACCCACCGCGTGCGAACCTAAAGGCTGCCCAACCGCACGCGGGGTCGCAGTGCGCGCGAACCTAAAGAAACCTTTAGCAAGCGTTCAGGTGCGCTAAAGCTTCCCTTCCCATACTGGAATCCATCGAACCGACCAGTTGGAGGAAGCAATGCACACGACGGCGCATACACCGATCGAATACCTTGAGCGATCTGCCCGGCTGTTCCCAAGCAAGACCGCAGCGATCGACGAGTTTGGCACCTGCACCTATGCCGAGCTGCTCGAGCGCAGCCGAGCCATCGCTCAAGGCCTTCTTGCCGCAGACGCGCGATCGAACGCCTCCGGCAGCCCGGGGATCCGCGCTGCGGGCTCCATTAACGCGCCCGCGCCGCAGCCCGTCGTCGTCTTCATGGAGAAGCGCATCGATATGCTCGCCTCCTTCCTCGGTGCCCTCATGGCGGGCCGCTTCTACGTGCCGGTCGATCCCAGCGTGCCTGCAGAGCGAGCGAGAAATGTCTATGCCACCCTGGCGAATGGGAAGCCAGAAGAAAACGGCCCGGTCGTGATTGCGAACGCCGATACCATAACCGCCGCGCGTGCAATCTTTCCGGAAGGCCGCGTAGCGCTCGTGGATGACCTGCTGCAGCACACGGTCGATAGCGCGGCGCTCGAGAACGTCGCGCGCTCTTTGGTGAGCAGCAATCCCGCCTACGTGCTCTTCACGTCTGGATCGACCGGCATGCCGAAAGGTGTGGCCGTGAGCCATCGCTCCATCTGCGGGTTCATCGATGCATTCGTGGAAGCCTTCGGCATCCGCGACGATGACGTCATCGGCAACCAGGCGCCGTTCGACTTCGATGTCTCGGTCAAAGACATCTACGGCGCACTCGCGACAGGCGCCACGATCGTCTTGCTGCCGCGCAGGCTGTTCAGCGCCCCCGCGCAGCTGGTAGATGCCCTTCGCGAGCACGAGGTCACGGTCATGACCTGGGCGGTGGCCGCGCTCTGCCTCGTGAGCAGCCTGCACGGCCTCGACCACGCCCCGCTGCCGAGCGTGCGCCTTGTCCTGTTCTCGGGCGAGGTCATGCCGCGCAAGCATCTCGCACGCTGGCTAGAGCACCTGCCCGAGGCAACCTTCGCGAACCTCTACGGGCCTACCGAGATCACCTGCAACTGCCTCTATCACATCGTGGATCGCAGCCGCGCCTACCTTGACGGCCTGCCCCTGGGCGAGCCGCTCGGCGACCGCCGCATCCTGGTGCTGGACGAAGGCATGCAGCCCGTTAGCGAGCCCGGACAGGTGGGCGAGCTCTATGTGGGCGGCCCGAACATCGCGCTCGGCTACTACGCCGACCCCGCTCGCACGGAGGGCGCCTTCATGCCGAACCCCATCCCCGGAGCGTTACCGGAAACCGTATACCGCACCGGAGACCTCGTGCGCATAGGCGAGAGCGGGGAGCTCTTCTTCAGCGGGCGGGCGGACAACCAGATCAAGCATCAGGGCCACCGCATCGAGCTGGAAGAGATCGACGCCGCCTTCGAGCGATGCCCCGGTGTCGAGCGCTGCCGTTGCGCCTATAACGAGCGCTTCAAACGCATCCATGCGTTCTTCGAAGGCTCGGCCGAAATCGATGAGCTCCGCCGCGCCGTGAGCTCGATGCTCCCTGGCCCCATGGTGCCCGCAAGCATCGAGCGCGTGGAGCGCATGCCGCTCACCAAGAACGGCAAGGTCGACCGCCGCGCGCTGCTCAACGCGTGACACTTTCCCCCGGTACAACTGTCTCAGAGACAGTTTAACCCGGCACAACTGTCTCATGAGGAGGAGATCTGATGACCGATTCCGCACTGCGTGCACTCGCCGACCGCTTCGGCACGCCACTCTACATCTTCGATGACCGCGCGCTCGTGCAGCGCGTCCGCTACCTGCGCGAGGCCCTGCCGGCTCGCGTGGGCATCTGCTTCGCCATCAAGGCAAACCCCTTCGTTCTCCCCGCGCTCGAGCCCCTCGTCGACCGGCTCGAGGTGTGCTCGCCCGGCGAGTACCGCATCTGCCGCGCCCTCGGCCTGCCCCACGACAAAATCGTGGTCTCGGGCGTGCATAAGGACATCCAGACCGTATCGAGCGCCGTGAGCGAACGGCAGGCGCCCGCAGCCGTCACCATCGAGTCGGTCTCCCAGCTTGACCTGGTCCTGCACCAAGCCGCCACGCACTCGGCACGCGTGCCAGTGCTCCTGCGACTCACCAGCGGTAACCAATTTGGCATGGGGCGCGACGACGTGAAGGCTGCGGTCACGCGCCTGCGCCACAACGGGCGCGTGCGCCTTGCAGGGCTCCAGTTCTTCTCCGGCACGCAGAAGAACTCCCTCAAGCGGCTTGCCCGCGAGCTCCGCGGCCTGGATGCGTTCATTCAGGAGCTTGAGCAGGATTGCGGCTGGCGCGTACCCGAGCTGGAGTTTGGCCCCGGGTTCCCCATCTCGTACTTCGCCCACGACGACTTCGATGAGAAGGAGTTTCTGACGGAATTCAGCGAGCTTATCGAGGGCATGTCCTTTCATGGCCACATCATGCTCGAGCTTGGCCGCAGCCTTACCGCCTCATGCGGTACCTACCTCACGCGCGTGGTAGACGCCAAGGTGAACGCGGGGCAGCGATATGCCATCGTGGACGGCGGCATGCACCAGCTCGTGTACTTCGGCCAATCCATGGCCATGAAGCAACCGTGCTGCCACCTGCTTGGCGCCGATGACGAGAATTCCGCTCCAGCAGACGAAGAGCTCTGGAACATCTGCGGCTCGCTCTGCACGGTAAACGACATCCTTGCCAAGCAGCTCCCCCTCTCCGGGCTCGAGCAGGGTAGCATCCTTGCTTTCGAGAACGCCGGCGCCTACTGCATGACCGAGGGCATCTCGCTCTTTTTGAGCCGCGATCTTCCGCGCGTGATCATGGTCGACGGGCATGGCGCCCCCACGCTCGTGCGCGACGGGCTGCGCACCGACATCCTCAACACCCCGCTCTTCCCCATCAGGTAACACCCCGGCGCAACAAGCGCGCTGGGCTACATCTAAGAAAGGACCATCATGGACGCAATTCTCGACATCTTGAACGAACTCAAGCCCGGTATCGATTACCGCACGCGCCACGACCTCGTCGACACGCGCGAGCTCGACTCGCTCACCATCATCACGCTCGTCTCGGAGCTCGAGGATGCCTTCGACATCACCATCCCCGCCGTGGAGATCGTGCCCGCTAACTTCAACTCCCTCGAGGGCATGTGGAGCATGGTGCAGCGCCTGCGCGAAGCCGGCTTTTAGCGAGGTGCCGGAGCTCTCATGACTTCGTACTTCTCTTTGACGATGCTCGGGCTCATCCTGCCCGGCACGGCGGTCGCCTACCAGGTCATGCCGCGCCGGGCGCGCTGGGCCGTGCTTCTCGCCGCTAGCTATGTCACCTTCTGGGCCATCAGCGGAAAGCTGCTCGCCTTCCTTTTGGCGTCGACCGTGACCATCTGGCTCTGCGGCCTTGCGCTCGATCGCGAGATCAAGCAGCGCGGCGAGGCCCTGCGGGCTCCAGGCGCCAACCGCAAGGCGGTCAAGCAAAGCTATGCGAGGCGCATGCGCCTCATCATGGCGGCGGGCGCGGCGGTCAACCTTGGAATGCTCTTCGCCTTCAAATACGTGGTGTTCGCGCACCGCCTGCTCGCTCCGCTCGCCGCCCCGCTCCTCACCCACCTGGGGATCGGCTGGACAGCACCCGCGGCAATCGCTGCGCCCATCGGCATCTCCTTCTACACGCTGCAGGCCGTCTCGTACCTCGTGGACGTGTATCGCCAGAGCGTCTCCGCCGATCGCAACCTGTGCCGCCTGGCGCTCTTCATGGCGTTCTTCCCCCAAATCATGGAGGGGCCCATCTGCCGCTACGGCCAGACGGCGCAAGCGCTCTGGGCGGGTCACGGCATCACCTGGGAGAACCTCGTATCGGGAAGCCAGCGCATCCTTTGGGGCGCGGCGAAGAAGCTTATCGTTGCCGATCGGGTGAATCTGCTGGTGAAGACCGTCTTTGCCTCATATGAGTCCTACGACGGCGGCATCATCGCCCTCGCCGCGGTGCTCTACACCATCCAGCTGTACTGCGATTTCTCGGGCACGATGGATTTCGTGGTGGGCACGGGGCGCATCTTCGGCGTGCGCCTGCCCGAGAACTTCCGCCAGCCCTTCTTCTCGCGCACCGCATCCGAATTCTGGCAGCGCTGGCACATCACCCTGGGCACGTGGTTTCGCGACTACGTGTTCTACCCCGTGTCGCTCAGCAAGCCGGTGAAGCGCCTGACCACCTCGGCTCGGCATCTCCTGGGCAATCGCATGGGGCCGGTGGCCGCGAGCGGCGTGGCGCTCCTCGCCGTGTGGCTCGGCAACGGCCTCTGGCACGGCGCAGGCGGGCAGTACGTGTTGTTCGGACTGTTCTGGTTCGCGGTCATCTGGCTCGGCGGCTTCGCTGAGCCGATCGCGCAGTCCATCTGCGAGCGCCTGGGGATCGACCGCTCGGCGCTCTCGTACCGCGCCTTCCAGCACGCGCGCACGCTCGCGATCGTCTTCTGCGGAGAGCTCATCTTCCGCGCCGATGGCGGATGGGCGGCGCTCGGCATGCTGAGGCGGCTCTTCGGCCAGTTCTCGCTCGCATCGTTCGCCGATGGCACCGTGCTCAAGCTCGGTATGGACGGCGCCGATTTTGCCTGCGTCGGCATCGCGATCGCAGTGCTCTTCGTCGTTGGACTGCTGAGGGAGCGTGCACAGCACGACCCTGCCGCCTCCGCCACCCCGGCAGGACACGCGGGCATGCCGGCGGCAGCCACCGCGAACACCGCAGCCACCCGCTTCGCCCTCGCCTGGTGGCAGAACTTCAACGTGCGCTGGGTACTTGGCTGCGCCCTCATCCTTGCCATCGTGGTGTTCGGCGCCTATGGAACGGGCTATGTTCCCGTCGACCCCATGTACGCATCGTTCTAGCAAGCAACAGTACCGGCAGGCAACAGGTCCCGCCGGGCACGACAGCAGCTGATAGGAGGTCCCATGCTTCATGACGCAACAACGCCCGCCACGGGGCGCACCCAACAGCGGGCGGCGCGGTACATGCGCATCGCGCTGCGCCTCGTCGTTACCGGCATCCTGCTCTGCGGCCTCCTCGCCGCGGTGTCGCGCATCGTGCAGCCGAAGAACAACCAGGCCGAATTCGGTCAGAGCGATCCCGAGGCCCACGGCGTGCTCGGCGAGCCGCGCGACAGCATCGACGTCCTCATTCTGGGAGACTCCGAGTCGTTTTGCTCCATCTCGCCCCTGCAGCTTTGGGGCGAGCAGGGCATCACCTCCTACGTATGCGGCACGAGCGGGCAGATACTCCCGCTCACTCGCTCCCTGCTGTTGAGCGCCCTGAGCAAGCAGCATCCTAAGGTCGTGATCCTCGAAACCAACTGCCTCTTCCGCCCGTTCCGACCGGGGTTCGCGCTCAACCGCGCCCTCCAAGACAAGTTCCCGGTGTTCGAATACCACAACCGCTGGAAGAAGCTGCGCGCGGAAGACCTCGTCTATGCGCCCCAGACCACCTGGACGCACGAGCTCAAGGGCTTTCGCATCAAGAAGGACACGGTTGCCGCAGACCCTTCCGGCTACATGGCCCCTACCGACGAGCTGGCGCCGATGCCGCGCCTGAGCGAACTGTACCTGCGCAGCATTGCGAGGATCTGCCGTGATAACGGCACCAGGCTCGTGCTCGTGAGCACGCCGAGTACGGTGAACTGGAACACGGCGCGCCATAACCGCACCCAGCTCCTAGCGGGCGAGCTGGGCATCGACTACATCGACTTCAACATGGGCAGCCAGCGCGTCGAGATCGACTGGGCCACCGATACCTGCGACAAAGGCGACCATCTCAATATCTACGGCGCTCAAAAGGTCACGAGCAAGCTTGGCGAGATCCTGCGCGCTACGTACCAGGTGCCGAGCCATGCGAACGAGAAGGCATATGCCTCTTGGAACGACGCGTACACGCGCTACGCCAAGCAGCTCGCCGGAACGTGATGCCGCGCGGAGCCGATGCACGCTGGCACCCTCGCCCGTCCCCGGCGCCCGCGCTCCTCGGCGCCCTGCCGCCTCCTAGCACGCTGCCTGCCGTGGCGCCTTACCCGCCTTATCGCGTTCCCAAGCCCCGCCCTATCCACACCGAAAGGAACCCATGCCACTCAGCAAGCCTTCACCCGAGCTCAGGCACATCGCCCTGCGCCTCGCCGTCACCGCCGCCGCGCTCGTCATCGCGCTCGCCGGCATATCGCGCATCGTGCTGCCCAAACACAACCAAGATGCGCACGGCCCCAATAACTACGAAGCCGCCCACGGCGTCTTCGCCGAGCCGGAAAACTCCGTCGACCTGCTATTTCTTGGCGATTCCGAAACCTACTGTGCCATCACGCCCCTCGAGCTCTGGCGCGACCACGGCATCGCCTCGTACATCAGCGCCACGGGCGCCCAGCGCTTGCCGCTCACGCTCTCCATGCTCAACCGCGTCCTCGGCTGCCAGCGCCCCAAGGTCGTGATGCTCGAAACCAACTGCCTGTTCCGCGCGGTCACGCCGGGCACGGTGGCGCGCCAGACCGCAAACGACGCCCTCCCCGTGTTTGAATACCACAACCGGTGGAAGACGCTTCGGCCCGATGACCTCACGGCGGCTCCCTTCTCCATCGGCACCGCCGACTTCAAGGGCTATCGCCTCAAGACGGGCGTCAGCGCTGCCGACGACTCGTCCTACATGACGCCCACGATGGACAGCGAGTCCATTCGATCGCTCAACCGCTGGTACCTGGAGCAAATCGCAGACGTCTGCCGTAGCCACGACATCAAGCTCGTGCTCGTGAGCACGCCGAGCACCGTGAACTGGAATATGAAGCGCCACAACTGCGTGCAGCAGCTTGCAGGCGAGCTCGACGTCGATTACATCGATCTCAACACGGGCAAGAACCGCGCTCAGATCGACTGGTCGACCGATACCTTCGATGGCGGCGATCACCTGAACCTCCAGGGCGCGCAGAAGGCAACGGCCAAACTCGGCGAGCTGCTGCAGGACCGCTACTACCTGCCCGATCATTCCGGCGAGAGCGCCTACCGTTCCTGGGACGAGGCCTATGCCCGCTACGAACGCGTCGTGAACGAGGGCGCGGCATCGTAGCGCCGGCCTGTACCCCACGGGCGCCGATTCCCGCTGGCTGCTCGCCAAGACCCGGCTCGCGACAATCCCCGCCGGCTGCCCGCCAGGCCCCGGCTCGCGACAATCCCCGCCGGCTGCCCGCCAGGCCCCGGCTCGCGCCGATTGCCCACCGGCTCCTTCGGGTACAACTAGGGGGACATCCCACGAGCAAGGAGGCACCATGAACACGATTGAAGCACTCGTAACACGCCGGAGCTGCCGAGCCTACACCAGCGAGCCCGTCGCACCGGAGCTCATCGACCAGATCATCGAGGCGGGAACCTACGCCCCCACCGGCATGGGGCGCCAATCCCCCATCATCGTCGCCATCACGAACAAAGAGGTGCGCGACCGGCTTTCGCGCATCAACGCGCGCGTCATGGACAGTGAAGACGACCCGTTCTACGGGGCGCCGGTCGTGCTCGTCGTGCTCGCACGCAAGGATGTGGGCACGCACGTGTACGACGGCAGCCTGGTGATGGGAAACATGCTGAACGCTGCCCATGAGCTGGGCCTTGGCAGCTGCTGGATCCATCGCGCAAAGGAAGAGTTCGAAACACCCGAGGGCCGCGCCATCTTGGAGGGCCTGGGCATCGATGCCGACGCATACGAGGGCATCGGCAACTGCATCGTAGGCCATGCCGCCGAGCCCGCGCCGGAAGCCGCCCCGCGCAAGACAGACTACGCTTACCATATCGACTAGCTGCGCAATTAACGAGCCCGCGCGACCGGATCTGCAGGGCGCGCTGCAAACTATCTGAGGAGGCCCCATGCCTTACGCCACCCATGAGAACGACGTTCAGTACCTCGCAGATGATGGCACCGTACTCGGCGAGGTTACCTTTCCAAGCTGCGGCGATGGCATCGTGGACATCAACCACACCTTTGTAGACGGATCGCTGCGCGGGCAGGGCATCGCGGGCGAGCTGCTCTCCCGTGCAGCAGCCGAGCTCGAGAAGAGCGGGCGGCGCGCCCACCCCTCATGCTCGTACGCCGTTCGGTGGTTCGAGAAGCACGCGGAGTACGCGCATCTGCTTGCGGAGTGAGAAAAAACCGCCCCGCCATATCCGAAATGAGCGCGCCGCATGCGCAATCCGCCCCGCGTCACGGCTTCGGCCAAGGCGCGGGGCTCGCTTTTGCAACTTTTGGGCACTTGATTCCCGAATGTCCAAGTATAAAGCGACCCCTCGTTACCATAATCGCAGGTCAGAGGCTTGGCCAATATGTCGCTACTCAGCAGATCTCCGTTTAAGCGCCCAAAAGTTGAAAACACTTCTAAACCTAGCTCCCTCGCCGTCCCGATCACGGTAACAACTGCGTTACGGCGGCGTTTCGCGCGCGTTTCCTGCGGCGCGGCCTCATAATAGACCCCACCTGAATATCAACGGGCGGGCCATCGCGCCAGCGATCACCGCAACGGCGCGCCCGCCCATGCAAGGTTAGGGGTCGATATGTCCATGAAGTTCAAGCGCCTGCTGCCCATCCCCAAGGAGATCCGCGAGGAGATGCCGCTTTCTGCCGAGACCGCGGCGAAGAAGCCGGCGTTCGACGCACAGGTGGCCGACATTCTCACGGGCAAGGACGACCGCAAGCTCGTCATCATCGGCCCGTGCTCCGCCGACCGCGAGGACTCCGTCCTCGAATACGCTGGCCGCCTGGCGAAGCTTGCCGAGCGCGTGAGCGAGCGCCTCTTCATCGTACCGCGCGTCTACACCAACAAGCCGCGCACCAAGGGCACGGGCTACAAGGGGCTCCTGCACAACCCCGACCCCGAGGGCCCGAGCGATCTTTTGGGCGGCATCAAGGCCATCCGCCGCATGCACCTGCGCGTTGCGGAGGAAACTGGCATGTTCACCGCCGACGAGATGCTCTACCCCACCAACTACCAGTACCTCATCGATGTGCTTGGCTACATCGCCGTGGGCGCGCGCTCGGTAGAGAACCAGGAGCACCGCCTCGTGGCTTCGGGCGTTCCCATGCCCGTCGGCATGAAGAACCCCACCGGAGGATCCACGAGCGTCATGCTCAACTCCATCTATGCGGCGCAGCAGCCGCAGACGTTCATCTTCCGCAACTGGGAGGTCGAGACCACGGGCAACCCGCTCGCACACGCCGTGCTGCGCGGCTATATCGGCGAGGACGGGCTCAACTACCCCAACTACCATTATGAATACCTGGAGCGTCTGGCAGAAAAGTACACCGAGGCAGATTTCGTCAACCCGGCGGTTATCGTGGACTGCAACCACGACAATTCGGGCAAGCGCCCCTTCGAGCAGATCCGCATCAGCCACGAGGTTGCAGATTCCATGCGCCGCTCGGAGCAAATCCGTCATCTCATCAAGGGCTTCATGGTGGAAAGTTACCTGGAAGACGGCAACCAGCCCATCGACGGCGGCGTGTACGGCAAGTCCATCACCGACCCATGCCTCGGTTGGGAGAAGACCGAGCGCCTGGTACTCGATCTCGCAGAGCGCGTGTAGCCGGAGCCAGAAACTGCACGTTTGGGCCGGTTTTGAGGGGTGCCATCGGGTAGCAGCAAGCTAACTGATGGCACCCGCCTGCAGCAGATCGCGCACCTCGAAGAGGTCCCGGCAGATGCGCGTCGCCAGGGAGCGCATCTCGTCATCCGGCTGCACCAAGTCGGGCACCATGATGGTAATGAAGCCGCCTGCGGCACCGGCGCGCACACCGTTGAAAGAATCCTCGAGCACGAGCGCCTCGTGCGCATCGCACCCTAAGAGCTCCGCCGCACGAAGGAACACATCGGGCTCCGGCTTGGCGTGCTCAACCTCAAGCCCGGACACCGTGGCAGAAAAGCACGCAGAAACGCCCGCGTTCTCAAGGTTCTGCGCGATCTGGCTCGCCGGCGAAGAAGACGCCACCGCCGCGGGTATGCCCTGCTCTCCCAGATACGCGAGGAGCTCATCGAGGCCGGGCTTCTTCTCCACCCCGGCGCGCAGGTGCTCCTCCACGATGGCATGCCAAACATCCCAGAGCTCATCCGCGTCGACGCTCTCGTCGTACCACGCGTGAACAACCTTCGCGAACTCACCTCCCGCGGTACCGCGCACCGCGTCCGAGAGCCCGGGCTTATAGGCGAGGCCCAGGGCATCGGTCGCCGGCTTTAGGTTTTCTCCCCATACGGGCTCGGTGTCGAACATGAGCCCGTCCATGTCGAAGATGACGCCCTTGACCATTACGTACTCCCTATCCATTGGCCTGCTCTGTAGAGCTCTGAACACAGAAGACGATGGGGCGCCTCACCCCATGCGCGAACCATTATCGTATACTTCGAACCGTCCTCGCGGGAGGCATGAAAATGTTTCCAAGCGCGAAGCTGCACGACCAAGGAGCCCTATGAGCGAGCAATCAACCCGCATCCTGTTCGTCTGCCACGGCAACATCTGCCGATCGCCCATGGCCGAGTTCGTCATGAAAGACCTCGTGCGGAAACACGGGCTCGAAAGCCGATTCCTGATCGCCTCGGCCGCCACCAGTACCGAGGAGATCGGCAACGATATTCACTGGGGCACGCGCCGCGTGCTCACCGAGCACGGCGTGCCCTTCGCGCCACGGAGCGCGCGGCGACTTCGCGCAGACGATGCGGCGACCTGGGACTATATCGTGGGCATGGATGAGGCCAACGTGCGCAATATCGGCCGCATGCTGGGGCCAGGCGCGCTGGGGCGCACGTTCAAGCTGCTCGCCTTCGCCGGGCGCACGGACGACGTCGCCGATCCGTGGTACACAGGCGACTTCGAAACCACCTATCGCGACGTGCTCGAGGGGTGCACGGCGCTACTCGAGCGCATCGAGAGCGAGGCATGACGCACAACCCCGGCCGGATTCATCACGGCACGCGCTCGATATGCCTGATGCTCGGAATCAACCAGGTGATCACAGCGAGCACCAGCATGGACGAACCGGCGAGCACGAACCAGATGGGCGCGCCCACCGTATCGGCGAGCAACGCGGACACCGCGAGCCCCGCCGGCATGGCCCAGGCCATGATGCTCCCGTAGAGGCCAAAAACGCGTCCCAGGTACTCGGGCGGAATGTGTTCTTGCATGAGCGCGGTCTGCGGGCCCGAATAGAAGGGGGAACTGAGCCCCATCACCGCGCTTGCAGCGAGAAAACCCATGAAACCGTCTGGCCCCAAGAGCCCCGCAGCCAGCGTTGCCACCCCATACACCGCGCACGAAGCCACCACGCTCAGCGCGCGATTCGCAAAGCCGCCGGTGGCTGCCAAAAGCATGCTGCCCGCGATCATGCCCACCGAGAACACCACCTCTGCGAGGGCGGCATCGGCCGTCGTGCCCGCAAAGTGGCCGAGCGTCATAATGGGAAAGAGCGCCGATATGGGCGAGAACACGAGCGTGAAGGCAAACCCGCACCACAGCAGGGCGAAAAGCCCTCGATACCTGCGGAGCACGCGGTAGCCCTCCGCGGTCTCACGAGCGAGTTGGCGCACCTGCGTCGCAAGGCCCTCGCGAACCACAGGAGCCGTAGGCCGTCCGCTTAGCCGCGCAGCGAGAACGGCCACGCTCGCGAACAGCGCACCGGCAACGTCAAGCGCGACCATCGCGGTAAGTCCCCACACCGGGTACATCGCCGCAGCCGCGGCCGTTCCCAAGATGTACCCGCCCGATTGCACAAGCTGCGTTACGCCCGCAAGACGGGTAAGGTGCTCAGGCGGAGCCACAAGCGGGGTCAACGCCTGGAAGGCGGGAGTGTGAAACGCGCTTCCGATGGCCCTGAAGAACAAGGCAACGATTACCATCCACACCGGCAAGGAGCCAGCCATCGACGCAAGCGCCACGAGCGCGCTCACCGCAGCGATGAAGAGGTCGGCCCCGATAAGCACGCGCTTAAGCGGAAGGCGGTCGACGATCGCTCCCGCGACAGAACCCATGAGCGCAAGCGGCAGGAAGCCCATGAGCGATGCCAGCGACAGCATGCTCGCAGAATTCGTGGTGAGCGTAATGTGCCAGATGAACCCCATCTGCAAGATAGAGCTCGTGAGCACCGAGACGAGCTCTCCGCCCCACACGCAGGCAAGCTTTAGCTTCCAGGAACCGTCCGGCCCGGGCATTGTGCCCGGCGCCGCTCCGTCTACCGCATGAGGCGCGGCTTCCGGCGCATCGGATGTTCGCGGCATGGTGGCCCCTTCCCTCGCCCACTGAACCCGCAGGCGCAAACAGCGCATATGCGCGGACCAGCATAGCAGACGCAACCGAGGAGCGCGGGAGGCATATCCTTGCCGGAGGATCGTACGCCCGCCATGAAAAAGCGCCCCAAGCGAGGCGCTTCTCGTGATGTCAAACGGCGAGCATCTCAAAAGCACGGGCTATCTCCCGTCAGGAGCGACCACCCTTCGCCTTAGTGGACCCGGCGCTTCCCGCTGGATCCCTTCGCTCACCGTCCCGGATTGCCGGCGTGGTGATAAGGCCTGCCAGCACCACAGCCCCGCCGACGGCATATGCCATGCGCACCGCATCGAGGCGCGCCGTGGCCTCGATCGACACAAGCTCCTTGCGCTCGCCGTCGGTCATGGAGATTCCCGCGATCTCGTCCTCGAAGGTCCGGTTGCTGCCTAGGTCGATGCTCACACCCGATAAGGCGCTCGACACTCGAGGCGAGATGGAGGCATCCGCCGCCGCACTGCTTCGAACCGTACCGGTGATCCCGAAGATCAGCACCGCGCCCAGCAACGCCACACCGAGGGCCTGGCCCACGTTGCGCATCGTGCTCTGGATGCCGCCCGACTGCGAAGCCTCGCGCTCGGGAAGCGCCATCGCCACCACGTTGCTCGCGTGGGCAGAGACCGTACCCGCGCCCACGCCCGCCATGAAGGCACCCAGGTACACGAGGGGCGCACTTGCGCCGTTCTCGGTCACAGAGAACGCCATGATGCCGAGTGCAGCAGCCATTGCCACGTAACCGGTTTGGATTACACGGCGCGGGCTAGCCTGCGGCATGAACTTGGGGATGCCAAGCGCCAGCGCGAAGGTGGGAACGCCGGTGACGATCGAGATGGTCCCCACTGCCACGGGCGACCAACCGGCCACAAGCTGCAGGTAGGGCGCCATGAGAATAGATTGCGCTCCCATAAAGAAGAAGGTGAGGGCGCAGGCCACAAGGCCGGCGCGCACCTGGGGAGTTGTGAGGAACGCGCTCGGCAGCACCGCGATGCCGCCCCGCGCCTCGACGCGGCGCTCATAGGCAACGAGGATGCCGAGAACCACGATACCTGCCACAGCCATGGGAAGCGCGGGCGAGATGCCCAGGATGGTAAAGGGCGCCGTGGAGAGAGGTGTCACGAGGCCCCACGATGAGATGCTCGAGAGGCCAATGAGCAGGAGGAACAGGCCCGACGCAGCCAAAGCGACGCCCACGCCGTCGAAGCCTGCCCGCTCGCGCGGCTGCTCGATGGCGGGAAGAGTAAACGACGCGGCGAACACGATCGCGAAGTAGCCCGCAAGAGCGAGGAAGGTAACGTGCATGCCAGCCAACTGCATGACCACGCCGAGTGCAAGGGGAAGCAGCGCGGAAAGTCCCGAAGCCGCACCGATGGCACCGAACGCGATCACGCGATCGTGACCCTGGTAGATAAGCGGGATGAGCCCCAGCACCGAAGGGATCATGAAGCTCGCGCCAAGGCCCACCAGCACGCGGCCACCCCAGATGAAGACGGCCATGCTGGGCGCTAGGGCAAGCACGACCTCGCCGAGGGCGCAAAGTAGGATGCCGCCGCGGAAGGTCTTCTTCCAGCCGACCATGGTGCCGGCAAGACCGCCCGCGATCATGAATGCACCGCCTACGAGCGGATAGATCATGTTGGCGAGCTGAATCTGGGCCGTGGTGGCGCCGAGCTCGCTCGTGAGCGACGCCGTCGCCAGCGAGAGCGCCCCGTTATCGCCGGTTGCACCCATCTGCGCAAGGATGAGGACGATGATGGGCAAGATCAAGAAGCGAGCCGCTGCGCTCGCGGGGGCTGCCGCTGCACTCGCGGTGGCCTCTGCGGGGGCAGACGCCGTAGTCGCGGGGGCCTCTGCGGCCCCCGGAGTGGCAACGGAGGCAGCGCCCGAGTTACCCGCAGGCCGCGCATTCGCCGCCGAAGCGGTCGTTTTGGCCTGAGAGGCCCGGGCGGGCTGCGCAGCCCGCGCCTGGTGGTTGTTATTCACGTGTACGCCTTTCGAAGATGGTTAGTAGGTGCCGTGCAGACCACACATGGCCCGCACGGCCGTACCGCGCCCCGCATGCGCCGGGGCACGCTGGGCCATGCCGCATAGCACGCTGGCCATGCGGCGGCCCCGGGCAAAGCATAGGAGCTCGAAGAGGGGCCCTACGCCGCCGGTGCGAAGAAGGGCTCGCTTCCGCTTACATCGCATGCGGAGAGCGGGTACGCGCGGATGCCCGGCTCGTCATAGGTGGCATGGTAATACGTGAGCGTCTCTGCCGAGAAACAGCTCGTATACAGGGTGATTTCCGACGACCCGTCGGCCATGCGCGCCGCCCCCATGGGCACGGCAACCGCACCGAGCGTGCGGAACAGGCGGCTCACATTGGCAGCCTCGGACTCCTGAACAGGATAATGGCTGTTCACAAATGCCGCCTTCACGAAGCGGGCAGGGCCACTGTAGTCCCCCGGAATCCCCTGCATGCCCATGCCCGACCCGAAGGGGGCAAGCTGCGCCTTATCCCACGTGGCAGTGGCGGGCTCGGCATCGGTGAGAACCAGATAGTTGCGGAGGTTCGTTCGCTGCCAGCCGAAATCGGGCTCGTTGGTGAGCACGTCGACATCGTTCTCCCACACCTTAAGGCCGTCTTCGAGGCACTCGACCACGATGCTGCCCGTGGCGTCGGCAACGATCCAGTGCAGGTTTGCAACGGGAAGGTCGGACGAGACGGGCTTGGCCACAACGGTAGTCTTGGAGAGCGCGCGGCGCACCTCATCGAGCGAAGAGAAGTTGCGAGCAATCCAGAAGGGAAGCTCATAGGCGGCGACGTTCACCGCATCCGGCTGGCTGCATGCATGGGCGGCATAGCGCGCGCTCTGCGGGAAGTTGAGCCCCGCGACGGCAAGGCCGGCATCGTTGCCGCAATCGAAGTAGAGCGGGACGCCGCCCGCCACGATTCCCATGCCGATCACCGTATGGGCGTGCGCGCCATCGAGGTCGCCGGGGCGCTCGAAGGCAGCGGGCACCTCGGCAGCAGGGGGCGTCACCACCACGCGCTCGCCATAGCCTTGAGTCCAATCGAGGTTCCGGCCGAAATACATGGAACCTGAGGTGCTGGTAAAGCGGATGCCCGTGCACATGGGCCCGCCCCCTTTCTTGCCCGAGGCAACACCTCGGGTCGAAGCGATAGATACTTCTCTTCTGCCCGTAACCCCCTATTAGTTACGACCGATATACTTAGGAATGACTGAAGAGGGGTAACATTTTTGGCTAAAGCGTCAACAGAGCTGCAAGAGCGTCGTATTTCAAAGCATCCCCGCAGGTAAACTACCCATCCAAGCTATCTTTTCGATAGTCGAGCAGGTGAGAGCCGGCGCTTTCCGAACACCACGCCGACGGCCCCCCGACACATGATGCAGAACCTATGGATTCGGCTCCCGGAGACTTCCGCTCGTAATGTTACCCGGGGTATACAAGTTCCGCACCTAGACAGACTCTGCCTCCGCGCTCAAACGATTCCCCAGCGCGGCTACGCCCCTCACGGGGCGCAAGATGCGAAAGGATTTGGACATCATGCCCAACAGCAGAATAGCCCCTACAACCCTGCGCGCCCTCCTTGCCGCGAGCCTTGTGCTCTCGGGCCCCGGCGCGGGCGCTGCACTTACCTCACCCGCACTCGCCTTTGCAGACGAAACCAGCACCCAGGAGCATAGCGAAAGCGAGACCAGCACCACCGCACCCGCGGAAGACGCGCCTGCCGATTCAACCGAGCCGGCTCCTGCGGAAGACGCGTCCGCCGAGACCGCTACCGTTCCCGCAGAAGACGCCTCCGACGGCGCCACCGCGCCCGCCCCCACAGCAAGCGCGCCCGCCGAAGACGCCGAGCCTACCTCCGAAGCAGGCGCATCCGCCGGCACGGTCGCCATCGTTCGCGGCGGCGACCGAACGGAATACAGCTCGCTCACCGAGGCGGCCCGGGCCGCACAAGATGGCGACGCCATCGAGGCCTCCGGCGCGCTCAGCATCAGCGAGCCCGTAACGGTTGACGCAGGCCGCTCCATCACGCTGCGCTCAACCGCAGACACCACCATCACCCGTGCGGAGCAATTCCCGCAGGAGGGCGGAAAGGCCGCGGGCATGTTCCGCTTGTCGGATGGTGCCTCGCTCACGCTGGAGGCGGCCGACCCCTCTTCCGGCAAGCTCGTCATCGACAGCGAGCGGACCGATTCGAACGACGCCGTCGTCACCCTGCGCGGGCAGTCCACCTTCACCATGCGCGCAGGCACGGCCATCGAGGGCGCCCAGTGCTCATGGAAACCGTGGGGCGCCGTCTACGTGCGCGAGGGCACGTTCGTGCTAGACGGCGGCGAGATTCGCAACGGGTTCGCCATGCGCAACGCCGCCGTTGCGGTGGAGCGCGGCAGCACCTTCGAGATGCGCGCGGGCATCATCACCGGAAACCGCACGAGCTACTCCGAGTCCATCGTATGGACCAAGGGCACCGTGCGCATGAGCGGTGGCAGCATCGCGGGGAACTCGTCCAATGTGTCGAGCGACGGCGTGGTGCACGTGCTCGAGGGCGGCGCGCTCAGCTTCACGGGCGGCACCATCGGCAACAACAACCCCAACAACACGTTCGGCGTGCGCGTAGACGCCCGCGGATCTCTTGAGCTGGGCGGGCGAGCCCGCTTCGAGGGCACCGACCGCGTGAGCCTAGCGCAAGGGGCGGCGCTCTCGTTCGCAAGCGCGCCGGAGGCACACACCACGGACGACCCGATCGAGGTCGTGCTCGCAGGCGAGTGGCCGGCGGGCGGCGTGGTGGCAACCGCCTCCTCGCCCGAGGTGTCGCGCGCCGCGCTCGAGCGCCTCTCGGTGCGTCACGCCGGAACGCCCGAAAAAACGGCCTCCGTGGGCCTCGACACCGCCGACCAGCGTCGCATCACCCTTGCCTCTGCCGACGTAGCTGCGCTTTTCGACCTGCTCGACAACCCCTTCGCCGACAACCTCGGCCTCCAGCTGCGCGACGAGCTCACAGGGCCCGATGCTCTCGATGGCCTTCGCGCGACGGTAGAGGAGCACTTCGCTGGCGTGGACACCCCCGAGAAGCGCGTGCGCCTGCAGCAGATCGAGGACATCGAGCGCTATGCGGCCTACCTCGACGCGCACCGCGACGAACTCGCGGACACGGTGCGCGAGCTCTCGCAGCTGGGAGATCCGTGGTCCGAGGCGCAGCGCACCCAGCAGGGCTATCAGTTCGACAACCTCGATGCCACGGGGCTCTACCTCAAACCCGGCCAGGTGAACGAGATCGTGGTCTACGTCGATGCCGACGACCCTTCGAAGCTCTCGGTTGCCTGGCGCCAGGTGGGCGTGACCGACACGAACAACTACCCGTCGCTCAACCTCGGCCAGAAAAGCGGGTTGGTGAACGGCGTCAATCGCATTACCGTGGACCTCACGGGGAAGACCTATGGTTCCATGCTCTACCTGCGCAACGACTCCAACGAGAGCGCGGCGCACGTGCGCATCGAGGCGGCGGATGCGGCCGCGGTCGCGATGGGCGCAGCGGGCGACGGTGCAGAAGCGGCCTCGGCCAACGACGCGGCCAGCACGGGAGGCGCGGGCGCCTCGGGCGGCACCGAGGCCGGCGGCAGCCCCGCCCTGGGCACGAGCCTGGGCGAACACCCCTTCTACGAGCACGACCCCGCACACCCCGAGCGCTTCTGGACCTTTGTGCAAGACATCCGCGCATACGCTGCCCGGGCACAGGCGGGCCAGGTGGCCGACATGACGCTCATCCAGATGGGCGACCGGGGCAGCGCGCAGTTCGCCGTGAGCGCGACCGCCATGGCGAAGGCGTACTCCGGCATCTCGTCCGAGGCCGAGGCCATCGCCTATATCGAGAAATCGAACACCGCCATCCAGAACCGGCTTGAATTCTATTGGGCGTTCGACGGGTTCGACCCGGCGGAGGCAAGCGGCCCCAACGCCATCACCACCGCACGCGTGCACACAGCGTTCACCCGCACGGTCTCGAGCCCCTCGACCATGTACGCCTACGGGCGCTACTTCCACATGCCGGAGAGCACGGCCGCATCGTTCCTCGCGGGCGACGACATGTACGGCTGGGGCATGTCGCACGAGTACGGCCACATGCTCGACAACAACGTGATCGCGGTTGCCGAGGAGACGAACAACCTGTACTCCATCGCCGGCTCGCGCCACGGCGGCATCGAGGCGTCGCGCGCGGCGGGAACGGCGTTCAACCCCTCGGCGTACTACCACGTGAACGCCATGAACGCCACCAAGCGCCGCGATGCCGAGCTTGCGCAGATGGCCGCCGACCCGAACTACGTGCCCGACTGGATGAACGACAACGTTTGGGGCACCTATATCTGGACGCATGTGACCACGTGGTGGAACGGCCTGCATTTCTTCGACGACTGGGATTACGCGGACTACGACTTCTCCGCGAGCCCCTACACCGAAGAGATCGCAGCGGATGTGGAGACGTACGGCGCCTACGGGGCGACCCTGCGCATCCTGCGCGGCAACCCGGCTGCCGTGAAGACCATCGAGGACCTGGCGAGCAATGCCACCACGGGTGTTAAGTACAACCGTATGGCCGTGGCCTTCACCATGGGAACGGGCTACAACTTCGCCGAGTACCTCTACGAGCTCGGCGAGCGCGACCTAGCGCCCGAGGTGCTGGAATGGTGCGCGCAATACCCCTCGATGCCGCGCAAGGTGAAATACTTCTCGCTGAACACCGACGCGCAGATCATCAACGGAGCGAAGACGTACGAGGAGATCGTGGGTGCAGACGGCACGGTTGAGCCCGAGCTTACGGTCGAGATCGTGGGCAACGCGCTGCGCGTGACGGCCTCGATGCCGAGTGACGAGCTCACACGCGCCACGACGGCGTGGGAGCTCTACCGCGACGGGCAGCTCGTGGGCTTCTCGCGCGACGGGGCATTCGAGCTCACCGGCGACGTGGGTGATGGCGACCCGGCGTCCTTTAGCGTGGTGGCCTACGACGTGCGGTTGAATCCGCATACTGAGCTTGCTGGCGACGATGCCGGTGAGGAGCCTGGAGGCGGCGAAGAAGGCGGCGGCTCCGGCGAGGTGACCCCGCCCGAGGGAGGCGATGGCTCCGGCGGCGAGGTGACCCCGCCCGAAGGCGGTGGCCAAGAACCGGGCGATGGGTCGGGTGACGGCGACGGAAGCGGTCAGAAGCCCGGCGGCGATGGAGGCGAAGGTGGATCCGGCGAGGACTCCGGAAGCGGCGAGCAGCCGCCGGCAGGCGAAGACGGAGAGGGCTCGGGCGACGGCTCGGGCGACGACGAGCCCGGTAGCGATAATCCCGGCAACGGATCATCGGACGGAAACCAGACCACTCCCCCGCAAGGCGATAGCGACTCCGGTGAAGGCGCCGGCGAGGGCGGAAACCGCCCCGGGGCCAGCGAAGACGCCGGCGCATCCCGTGCGGAAGAGGACGGCGGCAAGCTCGCCGCCACCGGCGACGCACTCTCGCTGCCCATGATGGTTGCCGCTGCAGGAAGCGCGCTCGCCTTTGCAGGCGCTGCGATCGCCGCGCGCATACGCCGCAAGAGAGATTAGCAAGCGGTACTCGATTGCCGTAGCAGCCAGCAAACGAACGCCACGGCACGCACAAACACCATAGGACCATGCGGGCTCCGGGCACATCGCTCGGGGCCCGCCTTCGTTTGTCCGCTCGCAAGATGCCCGCTCACACCGCGCGCGTGATATGGTTGACTATCGGGCAGAGACAACGAGCTGGGAGGCGCCATGGCGGGAACGCTGCGCGATTGCATCTACGGACAGGCAGTGGCCGATGCGCTCGGCGTGCCGTACGAGTTTCGCCCGCGGGGGACGTTTCGCTGCACGGGCATGGTGGGCCACGGCTCGCACAACCAACCCGCGGGAACGTGGTCGGACGACACATCGATGGCGCTTGCCATCTGCGACAGCTACCGCGAGCTGGGTCGTGTGGACGCAGAAGATATCCGCGCGCGGTTTTTCCGCTGGTACCGCGAGGGCGCCTATACCGTGGACGGCCTGTTCGACATCGGCGGAGCGACGGCTCGAGCGCTCGACCAGGGCTTTGGCTGCGCAGACGAATGGGACAACGGCAACGGCTCGCTCATGCGCACGGTCCCCTTGGCATTCACCGATGCGCGCGACGAGGACATCGAGGCGGTCTCGGCCATCACGCACGCGCACCGCACCTCGACCAAAGCATGCGTAGAGCTCGTAGCGATCGCCCGGCGGTTGGCGGCAGGCGTCCCGATGCGAGAAGCCACGGGCCCGTATGCTGCGCTCGCCGAGCGCCCTGTACGTGAGGTGCGCTCCGGAGGCTTCGTGCGCGACACGCTAGAGGCGTCCCTCTGGTGTCTGCTCACAACGAACAGCTACCGAGACTGCACGCTCGCCGCCGTCAATCTCGGCGACGATACCGATACCACCGCCGCCGTAGCCGGCGCGCTGGCGGGCATCGTATACGGCATTGAGGGGATTCCCGCCGAGTGGTTTGGCACGCTGCGTGGAAAGAACGTGATCGAGAGCTGCTTGTTCTAGCGCACAGGGACGAATCTACTTCACGCCCTCATAACGCCAGACGGAATAATGCTGCGGAAACTCGTAGAACTTGATGCTTCTACCAGAAGCCTTTTGGAACATCTGAATGCTGCCCGAACGGACGAGCCGTCAACCGGGACGGCCCAGATAGGCGAACGATTCTCCGTTATCGGACATGTGGACGAGCGTGAAGGGCCGCGCCGCCTCGCGCTCTGCCTTGTCGAGGAAGCGCGTGAGCACAGCGGTGTCGAATGGATTGAACAGGTAAAAGCAGGTATAGGGCGCGAGCGAGATATCGAGCACGCTGCCAGCGATAACGTTGAGCTGAGGAGACGATGCTGCCCACGATGAGGCGATGTTGGCGAGACGTGCGTCCAACTCCACTCCCGTTGCCCGGCATGGAAGCTGCGAGGCCGCATAGGCAAGAACCCTGCCCGTTCCGCAGCCTACATCGAGCAGATGGTCGTTCGCCGTGAGACCAAGCTTGCCAAGCAGCTCTTCCAGCACGAAATACGGCGTCGGGGTTGGTTCGTGCGTGCCGGCGGATGCCAGGTCTGGATGCACCGGATCCGTCTCGCCGAGCGAGCGACCGCACAGGGCAATATCCCGCACCGCGTCGGCAGCAAGAAGGTCCGCCTTGCTGGCTATCGATGCATATGAGGCAACCACGGCATTACTCCCCTCTCTCGTTGGGCCCTAGCGGGTCGCTCGGCGCGCTCGATTCGAGGCGCTGCTAGCGGAAAATGCTCGCCCGGCACCCCCTTCGAACACTTGCTCTTCCCCAAACAAGACTGCCAAAACCACTCGTTCCAGTTTTGGGAATATCTTTTTGCCGCGGTCGCCTTGCCGCATGCCAACGTTCCCATAATCCTGCGGTTTTTCTGCGTTCAAAACGCTGTACTTCGTATCGTTGAAAAAGATATTCCCAAAAGTGGAATGAACCTGCAAACGGTGCCTCGGAAGAGCGAGGATGCGTCGTTCAGGAGCTCTACCACCAGCGGTCGCAGCGCTCCTCCAGCTCGATCAGCGCGTCGAGCAAGGCCTTGCGAAGCTCGCCTTTCTTGAGGCTGTTTACGTAACGAATGAGCTCCGCGCGATGGGCCGCCTCTTCGCGCCTGTATTCCAGCTCCGCCTGTTCGACCTCCCACTTGAAGGCATCGATCTGTTGGGGATAGGCGGCGAACACCGTGGCAACCATGTGTTTGCAGATACGCCTCGTGCCCGCCGCGTGCGGGCAGTCGCAATAGGACTGCCGAACATGCGCAGTGTCCACGTGGACGGTGTAGGGCAGATTTGCGGAGCCCTTCACCTCGGCATCGAAGGCGCCCTCGCCGACGGGCCGAAGGTTCTTCACACGCCCCTGCTCCACATAGTCGAGCCCGCGCCACAGGGAGGCTCCGCTTGCCATACGGAGGATTGAGAGAAGCTGCATGGGAGTCCCTCCTTCGACGTTGTGCCGATGCACTCCGCTTTCTCCTTCAGCCTGGAAAAGCCAAGCGCGCTTTGAATAAGAATAGCCGCACATCGTGAACAGACTTGCCACAAGCGGGCAAGTAATGCAATGAATATGCGATGCCGATGCACGGAACAGCAATGGCTAAGATCGCATCGATCAGCATGAGGGTCAATCCGCGGATCAAGGCAGAGGCAGAATCAATTTACGGAAGTCTTGGAATGACACTCACCGAAGCAATCAACATCTTCCTGCACAAATCGATTCTTGAGGGCGGGCTGCCTTTCGACGTTCGGCAGCCGCGGTACAACAGCGAGACCGAAGCGGCGATGCGCGAAGCCCGCGATATTCTTGCGGGGAAGGTGCCCGCGGAATCCTATGACTCAGCGTCGACGATGTTTACCGCATTGAACGAATAACCGGAGATGGCACTCAGGCTCGTCCATGTCGTGTCACGCACCGGAACTCATTCCGATCTATTTGACGAGTAGCCGACACAGTAAACTATCTGGCAGCAGTACCCCGCACGCCTCTCTAGGAAACGATGAAGCGCACCAAGCGAGGTCATTTTTCTACTCCTCCTACGCAGCCGGTCGGGTCGCATTCTCCCTGATGTTTCTAATTGCCGTTAACAAATCCATCTGCTGCTGCGTTGAGAACATCCTGACAAACGATTTCGGACGATCGAACGGGGGCTGCGTCAATGCCTGCGGTTCCATATAGCCGTTATCAACCACATAGTTGACCACACGCTTCACGAATGAAATCTGCTGTTCATTCAAGCTCTGATCATTCAGGAATCCCGCAAATGCCTCCATAGCCGCATCGCGATCCAAGTGTACTAGCGTTGCTGGATAGTGCCAAACCGCTCCTAGGCATATACCCGATCAGCTCATCCACCTTTTCATTATTGAAATGGAATGTCTGAGCACCTATACTACTGTTTGACAGAAGCATTGGAGTCGCTATGGAATTTGCCGACAAAGATCTTCAGCAATTCTGGGAAAGCAACGGAGGGGCATGTCCTAGGCGCATCCCTTCGGATTGCAGAAAAGTGCTGTTTCGCAAGCTGCAAATGCTCGACGCCGCGCACGCGATACAGGACCTTCGGATTCCTCCCAATAACAGGCTCAAGCGCCTTCAAGGCGATCGGTTTGGGCAATATAGCATTCGCGTAAATGACCAATGGAGACTTTGCTTCACCTGGTCAAACGGAGAACCAAAAGGGGTTGAGTTTTGTGACTACCATTAACAGCCTCATTTCCACGCCCGGCGAGATCCTACTCGAGGAGTTCCTTCAGCCCCTGGGTATCTCGCAATATCGTCTGGCCAAGGCGATCAACAAGCCACAGTCCGCAATCTCGGACATCGTCCACGGGCGCCGCGCCATTTCCGTCGAGATGGCCTGGCTCCTCTCCCGCGCGCTCGGAACTACGCCGGAGTTCTGGCTCAACTTGGAAACGACATACCAGATTAAGTCCTTCGATGAAGGCAAACTCCCGGCAGTCGAGGCACTCATTAAGTAATCTCGGAGGTCTGAAACCGTATTCCGAGGGGCACACGCCGCCCGGAACGCTACGACTGTCGAGCGAACACAGCACCCCAGGCTCGCAAACCCGCCCCTACCACTCATCCCCAGCCCGCCCGCGCTGCCGCTTGAGCTGGGACCGATGGCGCTTATCCGCCAGCCGACGTTCGCGTGCGGCCTTGGGTACCTTGGTCTTCTTGCGCACGCGCGGCGGCTGGGCGCGGCGCTTGAGGATCGACACGATCTTCTGCAGGCAGAGCTGGCGGTTCTGAAACTGACTCCGCGTCTCGCGCGCGGTCACGGTGATGCCCGTGGGGACATGCGTCATGCGCACCGCGGAATCCGTGGTGTTCACACCCTGGCCGCCCGGGCCCTTCGACCGAAACACCTGCACCTCGCAGTCCCGCGCAAGCTCGTCGATACTCTGCTGAGCGTATTTCGCGTAATCACGCCAGTTCATCCCCCATCTCCTCAATTCCAATTTGGGGACGTGCCCGTTTTGACCGAAAGTGGTCAATTTGGACCCGTCCCATATTGACCCGTTTTATCACTCTGCTGCCCAGCTGCTACTTCCCCTGCACCATGGTGAGCGAGATCTTGCCGCGGTCGCGATCGACCTTTTCCACCCACACCTTCACGGTGTCGCCCACGGCCACCACGTCGCTCGGGTGCTTCACGAAGCGCTTCGCCAGCTTGGAGATGTGCACGAGGCCGTCCTGGTGCACGCCCACGTCCACGAAGGCTCCGAAGTCGACCACATTGCGCACGGTGCCGGTAAGCTCCATGCCCGGCTGCAGGTCGTCGATAGAGAGCGCTGCGCGGCTGAACACGACCTCGGGCGCATCGTCGCGCGGGTCGCGGCCGGGCTTCTTGAGCTCGTCGATGATATCGATGAGCGTCATGAAGCCGCAGCCCAGCTCGCCCGCGAGCGCGCCCACGTTGCCCACGCGCTTATCGATGTCCGGGATACCGCCCGCCGCGAGGTCCGCCGCCGTCACGCCGGCGCGCTCGAGCACCTGCGTGGCAACCGCATAGCTCTCCGGGTGCACGCTCGTCGCATCGAGCGGGTTCTTACCGCCCGAGATGCGCAAAAAGCCCGCGCACTGCTCGAAGGCCTTCGGCCCAAGCTTGGGCACCTTCTTGAGCTGGTTGCGGTCGGTGAACACGCCGTTCTCCTCGCGGTACGCCACGATGTTCTTCGCCACCGGCTGCGTGATGCCGGAAACGTAGCTCAAGAGGCTCGCGCTCGCCGTGTTCACATCCACGCCCACGCGGTTCACCACGTCCTCCACCACGTTGCCAAGCGTGCGCGAGAGCTCGGCCTGGTCAAGGTCGTGCTGGTACTGGCCCACGCCGATGGACTGCGGCGGAATCTTCACGAGCTCGGCCAGCGGGTCCTGCAGGCGTCGGCCCAGGCTCATGGCACCGCGCGTGGTCACATCGAGCTCGGGATACTCCGCACTTGCCAGCTCACTCGCCGAATACACGGACGCGCCGGCCTCGTTCACGATGGTATAGCGCAGATCGGGCGCCTGCTCGGCGATGAACTCCGACACGACCTCTTCGGTCTCGCGGCTCGCCGTACCGTTGCCGATCACGATGGTGTTGATATGGTGCTTCTTCACCAGACGCGCCAGCTCGCGCTTGGTGCCCGCCACGTCGTGACGCGGCTTGGTGGGGTAGACGACGCCGTGATCGAGCAGCTTGCCCGTCTCGTCCAGCACTGCGACCTTGCAGCCCGTGCGGAAACCAGGGTCAAGCGCGATCACGCGCGCGCCGCGCACCGGACGGGCCGAGAGCAGGCTCTCGAGGTTCTTGCCGAAGACCTTGATAGCATCCGTCTGCGCGCGGACCGTGAGCTTGGCGCGGAGCTCGCGCTCGAGCGAGGGCGCCATGAGGCGCTTGTAGCCGTCGGCGATGGCGGCGTCGAGCACCGGGGCGAAGGGACCCTGGCGGCGCGGCCAGCGGGAACCGAGGCGAGTAACGGCAGCTTGCGTGTCCACGCCCACGCGCACGCGAAGTTTGCCCTCGCGCTCGCCGCGGTCGATGGCAAGGATGCGATGGTTGGGGATCTTGCGCGCCGGCTCGGAGAAATCGTAGTAGGGCTCGTACGGCGTCTTCTCGTCCGCATCCACCGCAGCTGCGACGATCTCGCCCGTGCCCTCGGTGAAGGAGCGCAGGTCGGCAACGTTCTCCGGGTCCTCGGCAACCGTCTCGGCCACGATGTCCTGAGCACCCGCAAGGGCCTTTTCGGGCGTGTCGTAACCGGCCTGGGCCGCCTCGGCGGTAACGTATGCGGCGGCCGCGTCGAGCGGAGTCGCGCCGCCCTTGGGCGTGACCTGCATGATGATCATGTTGGCGAGCGGCTCGAGCCCCGCCTCGCGAGCTTTCTGCGCGCGCGTCTGCCGCTTCTTGCGGTAGGGCTTGTAGAGGTCCTCGACGCGCTGGAGCTGCGTGGCGGAGCGAATCTCGGCCTCGAGCTCGGGCGTGAGCTTGCCCTGGGCGTTGATGAGGATGATCACATCCTCTTTGCGCTGTTCGAGATTACGCAGGTAGGTAAGGCGGTCGCCCAAGGTGCGGAGCGCGACGTCGTCCATACCGCCCGTGGCTTCCTTGCGGTAGCGCGCGATGAAGGGAATCGTGTTGCCCTCGTCGATAAGGTCGATGGCCGCCTGAACGGCAGCAGGCTTGAGGTTCAGCTCTTGCGCGAGCGTGAGGGTGATATCCATGCAATGGCTCCAAACCACTCGATGTTGGAGTGACTAGGATACCCGCCCGTGCGGACAGGGGCAACCGGACGGGACCGGTCGCCGGGATGCCCGGCAGGAAGCATCCGCCTAGAACCCCCCGAAGCGCGGCTCCGCGCTCAGCCCCTGCGTCTGGAACACGCGCTCGACCGCTTCCTCGTACTCCCCCACCTTGCGAGCTTTCCGCACCGCGCGATGCACGACCTGCGGGTCTGCGAAGGAATATTTGGCGTAGGACCACCATTCCTTCATGCGAAACACCGCGTTGCCGCCGATCTCTTCCTCATAGGCGCAGAAGAGCTTGTCGTGGAAGTGCTTGAGCTCGGCTGCTGTGGCAGCCTGCCCGCCGTTGAGCATGCGCGCCAGCGCGGGGTTGGAGAGGATGCCGCGGCCGAGCATCACGTGGCGCGTCTCCGGATACGCCTCGAGTAACGCCGCCATGTCATCGGTCCCAAAGATGTCCCCGTTATACGCCACAGGAAACGGCGCCCGTCTGAGCGTCTCGCCGTAGAGCTCCAGGCGCGGAACGCCCTGGTAGCGATCTTTCTGAACACGAGGATGGACGATGAGCTCCTGGAGCGGGAAGCGGCAGTACAGCTCGAGGATCTTCTCGTATTCAGCGTCTTCCAGCACACCGACCCGCGTCTTGACCGAGATCGGAAGACGCGACCGGTCGCACACCTCCTGCAGGAACCCTTCGAGTTCCCCGAGGTTTCTGAGAAAGCCGGCACCCCTCCCCTTGGCAACGACCGTCCCGGAAGGGCACCCCAGGTTCAAGTTCACCTCCGCATAGCCCATATCGGCAAGCACCTGCGTCGCCCACACGAACTTGTCTGCATCGTTGGTGAGCAGCTGCGGAACTACGTCGAGACCTTGGTTGCGCTCCGGGTCGACCTCTTTATACGCCTTGCCGCCAAACGAAGAGCCTACCTGCGGCGGAGCGAGGAACGGAGTGTAGTAGCGGTCGAGGGCGCCGAAGCACTCCGCGTGGACCCTGCGAAATACGCTTCCCGTGATCCCCTCCATGGGGGCAAGCGAGAATATCATCGGCGTCGGCTCCCCTTTCCCTCCTGCCGCGGCACCTAAGCCGCATCGAGGGCGGCTACCATCAAATGGAGACATTGTAGCGCGGACTGCATACGGCGAAGAAGCGCTCGCCGCCTTGCCTTAACCGAAACCGGTTCAATGGCCCAGCATAGAGAGGCACGATGGAGCGTCTTGCGGAGAGTCTTGAAGTGAGACTTGGCATGCAGCGCACGGCAGACGATAAGGGCGGATGCCCGTTACCTAAGCATCCGCCCTAAAGTCTCATCTAGATAAAGGTTGTCGTACCGTCGCGTTAGCTCCTGTGCCGCCTTGCGAGCAGCCCGCCTGCGAGCACCGCAGCGCCAACAACCGCCGCCGCAGCCACCGCGAGCATGCTCATATCACCCGTAGCCGGAATGGCGGCCGCATCCTGCTCCAGCCCTTCAGACGAGCCGGGCTCGCTGGGTTCAGCCGGGCGCTCAGGATTGACAGGGGTCGTCTGGTCCGGATCCTGACTCGACTCCTTCTCGCCGCACACGGTGCAGACGCCGTCTACGAAGCTATGGCCGGCAGCAGGGATCTCCTGATAGGTCGAGTAGCCGCAGGCGCACTCGTCATAGGCAGCCCAGCCAGGGTCGGTGCAGGCGGGATCCTGTCCGTCGTGGTGCGCCAGACTATGCGCATCGTAGTTCGCAGTGAGCTCGACGGCACCCGCCGGCATCGTGAAAGTGGTCTGAGCTGCGGAGGGATCGTCGAAGGAGCCCACCGCAGCACCGTTCTGCGTCCAGCCGGATAAAGCAGTCGCAGTGGCCAAAATGACCCGAGCGATCGCACTCGAGCCCGCCCGCACCCATGGTTGGAATAGCGATCTTCATGAGGTTGCCCTCTTTCTTCTTGCAGGCACTTCGCTTTTGCGCCCGCACCCGTACCTTATGCTACTTGGCTACTACGCGATATCCTCCGCGATATCGATGCTCTCGCCCAGAAGACCCACGTGGGCGCCAGCGGCAGCCTTGTTGCTCTCCGCGTGCACGATGAGCCATTTATCGGCAGCCCACAGGAGCGGGGCATCGCCGGCGTTGGCAAGCGCAGAATCGAGCTCCGGCAGAGGGCCGTTCGTGCCCTGGGGCAACGCGACGAGCGTGCGGAAGCCCTCATCGCCTGTCTGACAAGGCGCGTAGTGCAGGGTGTCGGCAAAGACTTCGACGAGCACACCGGCGGGCACGCGGAACGCGCGCACGAGCGACATGTCGAGCGTGGCGTCGACGCCCATCCCCTCTATCTGGTGCTGCTTCGCAAGGAGCAGGATGAAGTCGTTCGCACCGAGGTTGAACTCGCTGGAGCGGTGGTACTCCAAGGCGTTGAGACGCGTGTTATGGCCGCAGCACCAACCCAGTTGAGTGGGACGACCGCCGAAGAGAAGCCCCTTGAACGCAGGCGCGACCTCGAGCTCTTCGAGTGCGGTGGCGCTGGCCTCGTACTTCGTGCCGTCCTCCGGGCAAGGCGCGTACTCGGCGAGCGCGTGGACCACGGGCTCGGTGAACGCGGCGGGGACATCTGTCCACACGCGACCATAGTTGCGGAATGATTCGTCATAGATGGATTCGATGAGCATGGTGTCCCCCTTCTTCTGCTGGGATTCGACTGACATGCAGCGCGGACGGCGCACCCGCGCCGGCAACGTCGCATGCGTCGATTATCACACGATTCGCATGCACAGATTCACTCTACATCCCCGTTTATCGTCGATGTAGGTCAAATTCCTGTAAGTTATGCTTCTCAATGTCAGCTTTGGTGGCGCAGTTCAAAACAGATAGAGAGGAGGCGTCGAAGGGGCTCTCGGTTACGCCTCGATGCGAATCGCGATGCTCGCGCCGCCGAGTTCGGGGTCGATAAAGCGCGCATCGCCGCCATGCTGCCGCGCGATCGTCCGCACCACAGAAAGACCCAGCCCGGTACTGCCGCTCTTGCGTGAACGACCCTCTTCCAGGCGTACGAACCGACCGAACACGCGCTCGCGATCCTGTTCCGGGATACCCGGCCCATCATCGCTCACAACGATCTCGACGAATTCGCCGTCCGCGTTCTCAACATTGCGGCACGAGATCGCCACGCGGCTCCGTGCATAACGCGCCGCGTTGTCGAACACGTTGCGCACCGCATGCGAAAGCGCCTCGTGATCTGCCGTGCACACCACCGGCTCCACACCGGAAACATCGACCTCGCACGACGCCCTCGCTTTCAAAGACGAGGCCTCTTCATAGAGCAGGTCGCACAGGTCGAGCTGCTGCTTGTCCAAACGCGACACGCCCTCATCCTGGCGCGCGAGCAACAGCAGGTTGCTCACAATACCGCCCAGACGCTCGTTTTCAGAGAGCAGGTCGTTTGCAAGCGTATCCGCGTCAACCGCGTCCGGATGGTCGCGCATGGTCTCGAGCATGACGCGAATAGCCGCCACCGGGCTCTTGAGCTCGTGCGACGCATCGGAGACGAAACGGCGCTGCTCCGCGACGGCAGCCTCGAGGCGCGCGAGCATATCATTGAACGTGGTTGCCAGCGGTTCCAGGTCGCGATCGTGCTCCGGCACGGGCAAGCGGCGGCTCAAGTCGCCGATGGATATCGTCGCGGCCTCCGCGCGCATGCGCTCGACCGGCGCGAGCGTGCGCGCGACGGCGAACCACGAGAGCACCGCGACTGCGCACAGGGAGCCAAGCATGGCGATGGCAAGTACGATGGCGACCGTCCTCATTGCCTCGCGCGCGGGAGCGAGCGACGTCAGCGCGGCGATGGTGACCACGCCATCGGGCGTCTGGACGCCGCGCTCCACCACGAGGATCGGCCCTTCGATACCGAGCGCCGTAGTGGCGTCGATGTGCATCTCCTCGACCGATACCGAAAGTTCCTGGGCAGACGATGCGCCCGCCTGCTCCGCCACGAAAGGAAGCCGCTGCTGTACGAAATGGCGTGCATGTGCATGGATGCGGCCGCGCGCCGAGGCGTCGCCGTCATAGCCGGAGCTGCCCCCGTCGTCGTAGCCGGAGTTGCCCCCGTCGTCGTAGCCGGAGTTGCCCCCGTCGTCGTAATTCGAGGCAGCTTGTTGCGGCTGCGACGGAGCGGGAGCAGACGAATACCCGCTGTTATAGTTCGAAGAGGCTGCCGGCGCGGAAGCTTGCGGACGTGACGGGCTACTTTGCGGCGTTGCCGAGGGATCCGCCTGCTCGCGCTCCTCCGCCTGCGGCGCCACGTCGTCGGCATCGTCTTCGGCAGGCTGCTCATCAGCCATGTCAAACGTCAGCGAGACGCGCTCACGCTCGCCGCGGCGCTCCTCTCCCGGCGCCAGACCACCCTCCGAGATGGGTGCCACGTCGCTCGCCCAATCGCTCGACGCCACCACGTTTCCAGACTCATCGATGATCTGTACAAGATCGGCGCCGGTCCCGCGCAGCTCGTCGGGCATCTGGCCGGCAGCGACCTGCGCTTCGATCTCTTCGAGGCGCTGATCAAGACTGCCCGAGATGGTGGCGCTGATCGCCCAACCCGTCGCCAGCGCAACGGCGGCAGTAATGGCGACCATGGCAGCCGCGCACACCGCGACGGTGATTACCGAAACCTTCCCTCGAATGCTTTTGAAAAGATGCATGGTCTCTCCCTGGTTTCTGGCCAATGTGTCCCGCGGCGTCATGCACGCTGGCGCGCCCGTGCGACATCGCGTTTCCACGCGGCAGCACGTCCCAGCGGCATCACCCGTACCGGACACCGGCCTTGCGTCGTCCTACGCCGGCTCGGACATCCGATACCCCACCCCGCGCACGGTGTGGATGAGACGCTGCCCAAACGCCGCGTCAACTTTCTTCCGCAGGTAGCCCACGTACACCTCGACGACGTTGTCGCCGCCCATGTACCCCGGCGACCACACGTGGTCGAGGATCTGCGTCTTGGTGAGCACCTGTCCCGCGTTGTACATGAGGTATTCCAGCAAGGCGAACTCGCGCGGCGTGAGCTCGATCGCCGTGCCGCCGCGTTCGACGGCCTTGGAAGCCGGATCGAGCGTGAGGTCACCCACCTGCAGCTTCGCCGAACCCTTGCTCGCCCCGCGCCGCAGCAGCGCTCGCAGGCGCGCTACCAGCACCACAAGCGAAAAGGGTTTCCGAAGAAAGTCGTCGGCACCAATATCGAGCGCATCCGCCTCGTCGTACTCGCCATCCTTGGCAGTGAGCATGAGCACCGGCGTCGTGATGCCCGCGCCTCGCAGCTCGCCGCACACGTTGTAGCCGTTCATGCCGGGGAGCATGATGTCGAGGGTAATGACGTCGTACGCCTCGGTGAGCGCCATCTCCAGACCCGTGTTGCCGTCGCAGGCGATATCGACGGTGAAACCCTCGTCTTCCAAGCTCGCCTTGAGGTACGCGACGATGTTCTCCTCGTCTTCAACGACCAAGACGCGCATATGAATCCCACCCATTCCGCTCCGAGCGCACCGTGCAAGTCGATTCTACGGAGAAGGGCGCCCGCCCTTGCAGCGTAGCGCCCCTCCTTCGGCAAGTGGTAGCTCTATCCGAAAAGCCTTACCGTTTCCTTACAGCATGTAAAATAACCCCAGGGGTTTTTTAACATCGCCGCGCTAGTCGTCGTAGCCGCTGTCGGAGTCGTAACCGCTGTCGGAGTCGTAGTTGCTGTAGCCGCTGTTGCCCGTAGCGGGAGCAGAGACCGCGGGTGCCGAAGCCGCGGGGGCGGGCGCGGGTGCGACGTAGGCAGAAGCGCCGTCATCGTAGCCGCTGTTTCCGTCATCCCAAGAATCGTCGTAGAGGCTGTCACCCGATTCGTACACGCTGTTGCCGTCGTAGTCCGTGGCGCCGTCGTAGTCCGTGGCGCCGTCGTCGTAGTTGGTGTTGCCATCGTCGTAGTCCGTAGCGCCTGGGGCGGGAGCCTGCGTGGTCGCCGGAGCCTGGTTCGCGCCATTGGCGTCGTCGCCACTTGCTACCACGCTCTGTCCCTTCGTCGCACCTGAAACCAGAGCGCTTGCCGCCGACGTATCGCAGCCGGTCAGGAAGAGCATGCCGCACAGGCCGATCATGCACAGGGGGACGAGGGCGAGCTTGGGGTTGGCGAGGTCGAGCTTCTTCATGGTGTCCTCCTTCTCTTGCGTTCCGCTTCGAGCGGTTTTCGCTAATCCGTGCGCCTTTCTCTGGGCGCATGGTCATAATGCCGAAGGAACCTGAGAAAAAGCTGAGAGAATCTGCCGCGGCTCAGTGCGCGCAAATGGGGCATGAACGGGATATGCCGGGCGCAGAACAACCCAAGGAGGAGCACCCATGACCAGCCTCGAGAACATCCGCGTGTTCACGCAAAGCGCCATCCGCATCCAGAGCAAGGATGGCGTGGTCATCTACCTTGACCCCTTCAGCCTCACGGATGCCGAGGCGGCGCACGACGCGGACTACGTGTTCATAGCCCACGCGCACTTCGACCACTTCTCGCCGGAGGACATCGCGCGTGTGGCGGGCGACCACACCGAGCTCGTGGCACCGGCAAGCATGGGTGCCGAGGTGGCCCGTGTGGCGGATGAGATTGGGGCGACGGCGGTGCACCCGCTGCAAGCGGGCGGGCGGCTCGAGCCGCCCGGCGTTGCCGTCGAGGCCGTGCCTGCATACAACGTGGAGCCGGAGCGCCTGGAGATGCATCCGCAGGCGAACGGCTGGCTGGGCTATGCGCTCACCGTCGACGGCGTGCGCTACTACGCGGCGGGCGACACCGACCAGAGCCCGGATAACGAGCAGGTGGCGTGCGATGTGGCGCTCGTGCCCATCGGCGGGACGTACACGTGCGACCCGCATCAGGCCGCGGCGTTCGTAAACGCGCTGCACCCGAAAACCGTAGTGCCTATCCATTACGGCAGCATCGTGGGCGTGCCGGAGAACTTCGACGCGTTCGCCTCCGAGGTCGCACCGGGAATCCAGGTCGCGAGGAAGGCTGAGCGGTAGAGCGCTGCGCCCCGCAGACGTCGCATACCGGGCTACGCCACCGCAACAACCGGTTCGAGCAGATCCTCTACCCGGCAGTGAAGCACGCGAGCAATCTGCGCCACGGCGGAAGCTTGCGCCCGGTTGATATCCTTGTTGCGCTGCTCATACATCTGTATCGACCGCAGTGAAACACCAGATAGCTCGGCGAGTTCACGCTGTGTGTATCCACAGGCACTCCGCATGCGCGCGAGGTTCGTCTGCCCCTGATAGCTTGTCATCCGCTCCGCAAACAACTGAGCCACACGCTCTTCGGATGCTTCGTGCCACGGGTCGTACAAGTCGACAAGCACATCGAACGGCAGCACATCGAAAACCGTACGGAACGTAAGCGCAAACCGCCATTGGAGGTACGCCGCGATCCAGCCCGCCCAATACTCAGGCGTCCTGTCTGGTCGAAAGCCCTGCTCGATCATCGCCCGCTCATCGTCGTAACCAAGCTCGCAGCACATGTCCCAGAAGAGCTCGATGCCCGACCGCCCGGAAACCACCCACGGTGCTCCCGCTTCGAACTGCCGGGCGAGCTGGCTCGACGCAAAAAGGTTCGCAACCTCAAATCCTTCAGCACCGTAGTCCCAGACCGCATAGTCGAAGAAGCATGCAAGGCAGGACATGGCGTCTTCTAGGTAGAGGACGTCGTACGCGCGGGCAGCGACGCCACGGCCTTTAGAAGAGGCGTGGGTCATGGGGATCGACCTCCTCGAGCAGGATATCGCGAACATACAGCCCGGTACGATCGAGCTGCGCGCAAAGAGATTGGTACTGGCTCCGCGCACGGCGATCGCGTTCGGCCCTACGCGCGTGATAGATCTCGCAAGACGCAAGTTCATAGCCGGTACATCGGATGCGCTCGAACGCCTTCGCACTGGTAAGCGCAACCTGCTCGCCCAGATTTCCCAACCGCATAGCCTCGGAAAGCTGCGCTACGGAAATCGTGTTGTTCAAAAACGCCCGCGCGAACGAAAAGTACGAATCGTCTGCACGGTATCCGCGGATGATATCGAAACCCGACGTATCGATGAGAAAGCGATCGAGCAGGTAGTCGCGAGCGGTGCGAGCGATGGCATTCGAGAGATCGACACGGCGATTTGCGAGCAACAAAGCAAGCCAAGTGAGCACCGAATATTCCGAACTAGAAAGGTCGAGGATGGCGAGCTTGTCCGTAGCAAGCTCATAGCGATTCGCAAACCCATCCGCTTCACCAGGGCACGCCCATTCCTTTGCAAGGTCTTCATGCTCAGTACAGTAGAAGCCCGCGCCGTAGTCGTTGTATGGACGGCACAGCTCCAAGCGCGGTTGCTTAACGATTTCGGACGACCCATGCCAGAGGATCATGGCGCCACCGCCTTCGCTTCTGTATCTGAAGTATCACTGTAGTGATAGTATCACAAAAGCAGGATGAGCTGTGCGCCTGTTTGTCTCCCAACTTGCAGACCGCTCACCCATGTGCTCAAAGACCGCAGTCGTCCCCATGCGATACGATGTCCTAAAGACGCAGGCTCGCCATCGTTCACCATTCGAAAGGACGCATCATGGGAATCTTCGGCTCGCGTGAAGAAAAGCTCGAAAACAAGGCGCAGCAGTACCGGAACGACGGCATGTTCCAATACGCCGAGACCGTACGCGCAAGCCTCGCGCCCAAGGACGGCAAGGTGCACGTTGTAATGCTGAATAGTTTCTCGAAATTCCTGAACCAGACGTTCGAGTGCGAGAACAAGTACACCGGGCAGATCGACGCGATTATCTCTGCCATGCAAGACGACGGCTATGAAATCTTGGACGTAAAGTTCAATTCGATCCAAGGCCAGGGACTCACCGGCAGCATGGAGGGGTTTCATACGCTGGTGATGTATAGGTAGGAGCGGATGCCTGGCCGTGAGCGATAAAGGACTTTTGAAAAGATCGGGATGACCGAAGCTGAAGCCGACGCTCGAAGCGCCGCATATGAGAATGACGAGTGGGACGAATCAGCATTCGAAGAGCCCCGGTGCGGCAAGCCGTCAGCCGACGACACGAACGCTACGGATAGATAAAGCTTGAACAGCAACTATCGAGAAACTCGTTCGACTCGTGATGAGCAAAGAGCAAAAACGAGGCCGTTTCCCGTCGTCGAAGTCGGGGCGTGCCTCGTTGCTGCGCGGCATCGAAAACCTCCAGTTGTAGAGGGCGGCATGCCGCGCGAGCTAATTTGCAGTATAGCAACAGTAACCGTGTCTAGACGAAATTGGAGCTCCTGACTTAACTGAGGGCGTGGCGCCTTGCGCCGCCAGCGGGTACAGTCGCCATCCTCAGTGATAAGCTAGATGCCTTTCCCTGACACCAAACTCTTACCAAACAGCGCCGACGCAGCCCTCTATCCGTTTGTCATCTCAAAGAACTTTGCCTCGCGATTCAGAAGCTCTTCGACAGCGCCACGAATCTTAAAGCGAATCTCCTCAACGGCAATGGCATCCAGAGACTCGGTTGCAGACTCGTCGACTCCTGTATCAATCTTCAGTATCTGGCGGTAGCGATCGCTCGGCACAATAGGCTTGCGCGCCGGAGCAAAATGCCGGCGCAACAACTCTTGATGTACCAGCATGGCCTCGGATTGATCCTTGGGACCAAGCTCGATGCGCACCGTAGGAACAAGTGCATCGACCCGGTTGATTGCATACACCCAATAGCGATAGGCGTGCCCGTCATCCCATGAGCCACAAGTTTCCGAAGATGTGGGTTTCAGATACTCGTCCATCCGTGCAGTACCGAACCACAAGTCGCGATCGTGGTAATGGCGAACTTTCCCCTCAGAAGCAAGTTCCTCAAGAACCTCCCGATAGACGTCTCTCAACTTAGTGGCAACTTTTTTGCCTTCCGCCGAAAACAGCTTCTCGTGAGGGGCATCGTTTACTGTCTCGCCAGAAATGGCAGGTGCATTCAGCGCGACACTCTTAAAGACAAGTTCGTTCGCCTCTGGTATCGGCCACACCTTAAGCGCCTGCTTCACAAGCCGTGCGCAGCGAGCACGGATGGTTTGTTCATTCCATACATTCGTATCATGTAAGTCAGAAGATATAACCAGATATTCCTTATCGAAACCACCGACAGCTCGTGCCTTCTTTTCTGCAAACGATGCGTCGGAGAGCTCGGAGTTGTAGGCGGTAAGCGTTAGATTGCCAAGATTGTTGATGAACTCATCGTAGACACGTTCGCATTCCTCGCCCAGCATCTCCTTCCATTCCGCATGAGCAAGCGCGTTGCGCGGCATGATGTGCTCGATGGTATGGTTCGCATCTATGAGGTTGGGCGGATTCTTGGGGTGATAACTGTTTTCGAGCGTCGACAGCAAGTAGCGTCCGCGCCTAAAGGCGTAGCAGTCGCGTGTTTTAAGCGCACGCTCGAACTCGGCGTTGGTAGGCATACGGCGAGCGGTGTCGAACTCATTCAGAAGAAATGCCTCGTACGCCTTGCGATAACTTCCGCCCTCCGCCTTAACCACTTTGAGACGAGCAATGATCGAGGGGAAGAACTTGTTCAAGCTGTTCGTGGGAACATCGCATACGGCACGTCGGAAAAGGTAGCTCTCGGTGGTGCGCAGCATCGAGACGAAGTCCTCGTGAGTGAACGCGCCGTTACCATAGTCTTCGAAGAATGCCATAATCAGCGGATTCACCACCGATACCTCAAGCTGCGCGATACGGTCGAGGATGGCCTTGAGCTCGAGATCGTCGCACGAGCCCGCCGTGATGTTCGCGTAATACCCAGCGAAACGGCGAATATCCTTCAAAAGACTTGCCATCTGCCCGGGCTGGTCATAGCCCCCGTTTCTCACATGCTGCTTGAACAACCGGTAAACGTGGCGCACGACGACACTTACGGGCGCGTTGATGACCGTAAGCCAATTGCGCAGGAAATCATCGAAGACCAGATCGTAGCTATCGGCGCCGAGCGTCTCCTCAATCTTGCGCCAGTAATTCGAATACAGCTCTTCCTGTTCATCCATGGGAAGACCCATGAGCACAAAGTTGCGAACGAGGTCTGCGGTAGAAAGGTCTTTGCCGGTGGAATTCATCGACTCGAAGATGAGCTGCGGGTTGTCTTGACCTTGCGCGAGTGTGATGGCAACGATCTCCAAGCGCTGAATACCGTCCCAAACTACATTGGGATCCTCTATGTTGTTGAGCCATGTACGGAAACGGGCAAGATTGTCGATGATGCGATGCGATTCGTTGACGATATCGACATCCGGCTTTTCCAGATGGTCGAGCACCGAACGAAGCGTCGTCTCGTCGCCCTGTGAAAGCGTAAGGCGATAGTGATCCTCGCCCTTCTTGTACTTAAGCACAAGGTAGCCACTGTCAACGATCTCATCGTAAGAGGTGTGCGTGAGCTTCTCCGGATGTTCGCGAGCAAACTCCGCCATAGCGACGATAAGCAAACTGAGCGTCGTGATGCGCTGCTGGCCATCGATAACAAGTAGCTTGTTCACTCCCCCAGCGCTGAACTCCCCGCCGAGAACCATCACCACAGAACCGGTAAAGTGCGTCCCGGACGGACGTCGGCCGATGGTGATAATGTCATCCCATAGTTGGCGGCACTGTTCTTCATCCCACGAATACGCACGTTGATACACGGGAATGACCATTCGCTGATTCGCAGTGGTGAGCAGACTAACGATGGATTGCGGCGTAGCGTTCATGGAAGGCTCCGAAGGCTGGGGTGACTGGTGGGTTTATTATACTCGGCGTGCTTTCGGAGCATCTTTGTTGCTGGCTTAGGCGAATGTAGCCGTCTCCATTGCGGACATCACACCCGCGAGCAGCTTGATCCCGCGGTCGTAGTTGAATGTCTTTGTCTCGAACTCGTAGGTAATCGACCCCGTGATGCGCCTCACGCCGCGCGTATAGTCACCGGGCCCCGTCACCTCAATCTCGAGAACCATGGTCTCCTTGATGTTACGCCCAGGTACGCAACATACAGCGCGGGCTGCTCGGGCACGCCGCACGCTGGTACACCTCGTCGAGCATCGTTGTGTAGTTCTTGGTGGGTGCGACATTGTTGGCCATTTGCCACTCCTCGTCCGCGATGCGCTCGATCTCGCGCCGCCGCTTCATCGTTTTGTCCACGTCGGATGCGGCCCCGGCGTCGGGAAGGCCGATTTTGCCGAATTGCCTGTGCACCGCGCCCTCGAACACCC
>NZ_CEWCAA010000002.1:0-108926 GCF_982429025.1 Enorma sp. | reverse complement strand
ATAGGGAAGGGGGCGGCCCGGCTCCGGCGGGGGCACGTAAAGGGGAGAGCGCTGTCCAAGCCTCCGCGGCGGCGCGTAAGGAGGAGGCCGGTCCGGCCTCCGCTGCCGCGCGAAAGGCGGAAGGAGCCAGCCTGCCGCCCGCGACTGCGCGCGGCTGCGGCAATTGCTCGAACTGCCTGACGCCGTTCGAGGCAGATGATGTCACAGAGGCCGCGCGCGCGATCATGCGCTTCGTTTCTCGGCATCCGGGTCGCTTTGGAAAAGCGCTTATTGCCGACGTGTTGCACGGGGCGAATACCGAGCGCATTCGTTCGCTTCGCCTTAATAGCGATTCGGAATATGGAAAGCTCGCCGAACTGCCGATCGCACGCGTCAGGGACACGGCGGAGCAGCTTATTGGCAGCGGATACCTGACCGTTTCGATGGGACAGTATCCGGTAATCGGCATGGGTGACTTAGGGTTAGCGGCGCTGAACAGCCCGGAGGAGTTCGCCTTCAGCATCAAGCGCCGCAAACGTGGGCGTGCTGGTTCCGAGCGGGCGCGCCGCGCGGTGGATTTGCTGCGCGACGAGGCGGCTCTCGACAGCAAGCCGCGGATCGGCGATGATGCCGAACTTTTCGAGCGGCTTCGCGCGCTTCGTCGTGAGCTTGCAGAATGGCGCGACGTGCCTCCGTACATCGTTTGCAGTGATAAAACGTTGCGCGGGCTGTGTCGCCAGCGTCCGGCGACGCGCGAGGAGTTGCTGGAGGTTTCGGGCATCGGCGAGCGCAAGGCGGATGAGTTTGGCGAGGCGTTCCTCAAAGCTATTTCGGAGTTCGAGGACGAGCACCGCGGCTAAAAGATGCGCTTTTTAATTTAATAACTCCCCAGGTTCGAGAAAAGTATCCAAATGTGCGCTAAGTCGGTCTTTGATCCTGCATTTCTTCCGTGCGAATTGTCCACCGCGCTGGTAGAAGCATGTGTCATGGCCCGTCTACCAGGCATGTGAGGAATCGCCACCCATGTTTTCGCAGGATCAAAGACCGACTTAGCGCAAATTTGGATACATGGGGCAGGGGGCCGTGCGGTAGGTGCGTTACAAGAGCTCGCCTTGCGGCAAACACCGGCTTCATGCGGGTTTCAGCTGATACAATGGGGCCGTTTTTCGCGGTAGCCGCACCTGCTTCTGCGGTCGTCGCGTTCATCTCCGTGCAGAAGGAGGAGCACATGTCCGATCAAGTTGCCGCCCCGCTCGACGCCGCCGCTGCATCCGACGCTGCGTTCGCGCGTATTAGCTCGCAGCCGTTCCCCCAAGATATCTTCGCGGCGCCCCAGCTGCGCTGGGCGGTTATCGGCTGCGGTGTAATTGCAAACCAGATGGCGCAGGTCATGGCGCTCGCCGGGCGTCCGCTTGCAGGCGTTGCCAACCGCACGATCGAGAAGGCGCGGGCATTTGCCGAGCGCTATGGCGTTGAGCGCGTGTACGAATCCTACGATGAGCTCTATGCAGACCCGAGCATCGATGCGGTTTACATCACTACGCCCCATAACACGCATATCACGTACCTGCGCCAGGCGCTCGCCGCGGGCAAGCATGTGTTGTGCGAGAAGTCCATCACGCTCAACAGCGCCGAGCTCGACGAAGCGCGCGCCCTCGCGCACGAGCACGGCGTGGTGCTTATGGACGCGACCACCATTCTGCACATGCCGCTGTACCAGGAGCTGGTGCGCCGCATGAACACGGGCGAGTTCGGTCAGATGAACCTGGCGCAGGTGAATTTCGGCAGCTTCAAAGAGTACGGCGACCTGACCAATCGCTTTTACAACCCCAAGCTTGCCGGCGGCGCGATGCTCGACATCGGCGTATACGCCCTTTCCATCGCGCGGCTGTTCATGGCAAGCCAGCCGAAGGAGCTTGTCTCGCTTGCAAATCGCAGCACGACCGGCGTGGATCAAACGAGCGGCTTCGTGACGCGCAACGCCGAGGGGCAGCTGGGCGTGTTCTCGCTCTCGCTCCACTCCAAGCAGCCCAAGCGCGCGATGATCAGCTTCGATAACTGCTATATCGAGGCCACCGATTATCCGCGTGCCGACCATGCGACCATCGTGTGGACGAACGACGGGCGCCGTGAGGAGGTTCGCGCTGGCGAGGAGGGCTACGCGCTGGCGTACGAGATCGCCGACCTCGAGGCGGCGGTGGCGGGTGATGCCGATAAGCTTAAGCTGCTGGACTACGCTGCCGATGTGATGGAGATCATGACGCGCCTCCGCTACGAGTGGGGCGTGTACTACCCCGAGGAGGCAGAGCTGGCGGCTGCCGCCGGCGTGGAGGCCGCGGGGGCGTAATTTCTGAGCAGGCTATAGGCGCGCATGGTTGGGACAGCTCCACGCGCGCTCTGGACAGGGCCGGGGGCGCGTTGCCGTCCTCGGCCCGTTGTTTTTTCTTCGTTTGCGTCTTTTTGTGGCAGTTATTTCAGATATGAACGATTGTCCGGTGCACGAGGCTACAAAAGCAGCCCTTCAATGGGATGCAGGCTTTCGAATCCTGCGCTTTTGTTGCCAGCTGTCTGTCCAAGGCAGTGCAGCGCCTCCCTCTTTGCTGCGTGAATCGTTCATATCTGAAATAACTGCCACAAAATCGGCTTCTGACGAAAAAAGTTGCTCAACCGACTGCTTGACGGCCCGATGAACGCGTGAAAAGATTGAATTTCACGTTGCCGCGCGGCGCGTCTGGGCTCGCGCTGCAGTGCGAGCCCATTTGCATGTAAGGAGCACCCATGCCCATCCGCATCCCCGATGCGCTGCCCGCCACCCAGGCGCTCGAGCGCGAGAACATCTTCGTCATGACCGAGTATCGCGCGCTGCACCAGGACATTCGTCCTCTGCGCGTGCTCATCTTGAACCTCATGCCCACGAAGATCGCCACCGAGACGCAGATTATGCGAAAGCTGTCCAACACCCCGCTGCAGATCGAGGTTGAGCTGTTGCGCACGGTGAGCCACGAGGCGACGCACGTGTCCGAAGATCACCTGGAGACGTTCTATCGCACGTTCGAAGAGGTCGAGCATGAGCACTTCGATGGCCTGATTATCACGGGTGCGCCCGTTGAGCAGCTCGATTTCGAGGATGTGGACTACTGGCCCGAGCTTCAGCGCATCATGGACTGGTCGGTGGAGAACGTGCATTCGACGCTGCACATTTGCTGGGGTGCCCAGGCGGGGCTCTACCATCATTACGGCATCAACAAGCACGAGCTGCCGGCCAAGCTTTCGGGCGTGTACGAGCATTACCTCGTCAAGCGCTCGTCGCCTCTGGTGCGTGGTTTCGACGACCGCTTCTATGCGGTGCATTCGCGCTATACCGAGGTGCGCGCATCGGATGTGGAGGCGTGTGGTGAGCTTGAGGTGGTCGCGGCGTCCGAGGTGGCGGGGCTCTATATCGTGAAGAGCGTCGACAGCCGCCAGTTCTTCGTGTTTGGTCATCCGGAGTACGATACCGATACCTTGCGGCTCGAATACGAGCGCGATGTGAAGCGCGGCATTAACCCGGATGTACCGGCCAACTACTTCCCGGATGATGACTCCTCGCGCGAGCCGCTCAACACTTGGTGCAGCCAAGCGCAGCTGCTTTATACCAACTGGCTCAACTACTACGTGTACCAGACCACGCCGTACGACATCCGCCTGGCCGGCCGCATCGCCCGCGCCAAGGCAGGACTGGTATAAGGGCGGGGGAGCTCTCCTTCATTTTAAAAGGGGCAAGAAACGGATAAAAAGAGGGGGCATTAAAAACACGTTCCTTCCGTTTCCTGCCCATGTTCCACAACAGGACCGGGGGCGAGCCGCTCGAGAGGGCGCGCCCCGCCTCGTCGATGCGAAAGCGTCGCATAACTCGACGGTGAAGCTTGAATTTGCCCTTCACCTGCGAGTTACGCGACGCTTTTCTGAGGCAGATGGTCAGTTTCTTTGCCTGGGCGCTGGGGAGTAAAGTACTCGGCGCCTTATCCGGGCGCTGGGGAGACGGAGCGCCCGTCGTCTGCCTCCGTTACCCCAGCAGGTCCACCACGTTCCACCCAGCCTTGCTTGCCTCGATGATCTCGCGTCCGCCGAAGACACAACGCGGGGCCTTTTCGGCAACCTGCGCAACGTCCGAGCCCAGCTCGCGCAGGCGCTCGGGCGTGGTGGCGAGCATCTCGGATCGCAGGCGCTCGCGGTACCCCGGGGTGCGTTTCGAGAAATATGCCCCGTTGATGCGCTTGGTAAGCGCATATGGCTTCACGGGAGCGTCGTTGCTCGAGACGGTCGAGACGATGTAGCCCTCAAAGGTATCGCGGTCTGTATCGAGCTCGCCGAGCCATGCGCCGGCGCCCGCGATCCGGTCAATCGAGGGGTCGATTGCCGGATCGCGATACGTGTAGAACGCGAGCTGGCGGTCTGCGGCGGCGCGGAACCCGCAGCCATACGCGCCGCCCTTCACGCGAATCTCGTTCCAGAGATAGCCGTAAGAGAGCGCGTTCGCTGCAACGCCCCAGCTGCCGTCCGTCGCAATGCCGAGCGCGCGCGGGTCGGTGGACTGTCCCAGGTAGCATACGTCGCTGGGAATCACGAACGCCTCGTGCTTGTCCTCGGGCATGGGCACATAGAGCTCCTTGGCAGGAGCGGTGCGTGGGGCGAGCCCCAGCGTTCCGGCCGCCGCCCAGTAACGGGCATAGTCCTCATCGGAGCCAGTGAAGCTCGCGACGGTGCCGGTCGAGGTGAAGATACGCTGCTGCAGCTCGCGCAGCTTGTCGCAGAGCTCACCCGTGCGCTCATCGAAGTGGTCGAGGAGGTCGCGCAAGAAGCGGTAGAAGTCCACGCCGCCAAGCTGCTCGGAGATGACCGCTGCGGGCGACACGTACGAGAGCGCGCGCCCGAGCGCCGCTTGGTGCCCCGCGGTGATGAACGTCTGCTCCATACCTATCTTGAGCTGCGTGAGAACGTCGCGCATGCGATCGGTATCCTCGAAGATGGTCTCTGCCCAAACCTCGCGGGGAATGCTCGCGAGCGCATCGATCTTCTCGGAGAGCGCTCCCGCCGAGACGAGCAGTACCGGGCGGGCGAGCTTCCAATTAGGTTGCTGGAAAACCTCCGTGGTAAAGGTGAGAAAGCCGAGGTTGGAGCCTATGAAGCTGTCGAGTTCGGCGGCGGTGTGCTGCGCTGTGGGAAGCTGCTGCATGAGGCGGCAGAGCACCTTCACGTAGGGGAGTTCGGCATAGCTCACGTGGGTAAGGTCGAAGTAGGTGAGCGCGTAGGCCAGTCGGCGCGTGGGGATGCTGTGGCGGAGACAGGGGATGGGCGCAGCGTCGTCGAGCGTGCAGGCGGGATCCGGGCGAGCGTCGCCGATGTCCTCCACGTGGAGGCGCGGGAGCTTCGCGCGATCCTCGGGCGCGTCCTCGGCTTCCTGCTGGCGGCGAAGTTCTGCCACGTCGTCGAGGATTGCCTGGAGCTCGGCGGTGCTCATGCTCGCTTTTATTTTGGCGAGCTTTGCCGCCTCGGTGTCGGCGGTGGAGCCGGTGCCGCCATCTGCTGCCTCGGCGCTGTCGGCGGAGTCGATCGGGGCCGCTGCCTCTTCCGCTTTGGGCGCGTCTGCTGCGCCCTCGCCCGAACCGGCGCCAACCGGCACGAGCTCAACCAAAGCACAGTGATTGCTTTCCAGCACGAGCTCCCTCAGCAGGTCCTCGAAGAACGGGCCGTCGAGGGCTTCGCGGAGCGCTGCGTAGGTGTCGGCGTATTTGAGTGCATCGGTTGCGGCATCGTCATCATAGAGCCAGGTGGAGAGCGCTTCGCAGGCGAGCACGACACCGTCCGACATGCCGTAGTCGCGCTGCCGCAGCGCGTACTCGTTACTGCTGATCACCGCTTCGAGCCGGTCGCGCGGTACGCCATGCTCCACAAGGTCACGGCAGGTATCCTCAATCACGTTCCGGAATTCCTGCGCCGCCTGCGGCCGCGCGTTTTGCAAGATGATGAGCTCATAGGGCTGCTGGCAAGCGGACGAGGTGTAGCTCGTCACATTTCCGCCCAAGCCCGCGGCGATAATCGCTTTCTTGACCGGGGCCTCGTTGGAGCCGAGGATCGCATCGAAGAGCACATCGGCTGCAACGGTGCGGAAGGTATCGAGCGCTTGGCTAATGACATAGCCCATGCCCACGAGTGCGTTTTCGGGAGTGGTCTGCATCTCGACGCGCTTGTAGTCGCACACGGTCGGTTCCTGCATGACGAGCGGGTTGGGCGCGAGCGCTGCGGGGCTGGCTCCTACGGCACGCTCGGCAGCGATACGGCGGCCAGCGGCGTTTTCCTGCGAGAGGTAGCGCTCGTCAAGAAACGCGAGCTCGCGCCGCACGTCGGCGAAGTCTCCATACAGGGTGAGATAGCTATTGGCCAAGTTGTAGTGTCGGGCATGCGTGTCGAGGAACTCCTCATAGGTGAGGTCGGGTATCGCCCGCGGGTCGCCGCCAGATTCGAACGCATACGCCGTGTCGGGGAAGAGGGCCGCGCCCACGGCGTCGTCCAACACGCTCATGGGGTCGGAGAGCGCGCCTTTCATCTCGTTGAACACCACGCCGTTGTAGCGGAGCGTGCCCTCGGTGAGCGGCTTGCCTTCCGGTACGTCGAGCTCGTAGTGCCACCCCTCTTGCTCGAAGATGGCGCGCTTCGTGTAGATGGCCGGGTTGAGCACCGCGTCCATATAGACGTCCATGAGGTTGAGCAGGTCCTGCTCGTTGGTGGAGGCAACGGGGTAGACGGTCTTGTCCGGGTAGGTCATGGCGTTCAGGAACGTCTGCATGGAGCCTTTGATGAGCTCAACGAATGGCTCCTTGAGCGGGAACTTTTCCGAACCGTCGAGGACGGAGTGCTCAAGGATGTGGAACACGCCCGTGCTGTTGGCGGGCGGCGTCTTGAAGCCGATGGAGAAGGCTTTGTTCTCATCGTCGCAGGCGAGGTAGAGCAGGCGCGCGCCGGATGCATGGTGGAAGAGCACGTAGGCGTCGGCATCGAGCTCTTCTATGGTTTCAACATGCGTGACGGTGAAGCCACAGGTTGTTGTTCCAGGTGCGAGCAGCGCAGCAGCGGAAGCGCGGGGGTTGGCGGTTTCCGCGGCCTGCGGATTGTTTTCAGAAGGGGCGGTTTTGGGTTCCATGGTTCTCCTTACGGTGTATAGCCTGGTAACGCTTATACCCCGATTGCGCGTGGAGCGACCCACTTGCGCGTGGATCGGCTTCGGTCGCGCCTACAGCGCGAGATGAGTGCCCCGCCCGCCTGCGACCATAGCGCTGACGACCCTCGGACTGTCCAATCGTGGTGAGAATGTGATGCCGTCGGGGCTTGGGCAACGGTGCTCCCGCGGCACGCCGGCGTTTTCCAAGGGCATGCTCCGGTGGGCTAAAGCATGTGATCGAACCTGCTCAACTTTGCATAAACATGCCTTTTAACCTGCTGAATCTTACGTTAAGGTGAAGGATGGAAAAGGTATTGGAAAGGGGCGCAAAGCGTGGCGGCAGAGGCGACGGAGACGGTTGAAGAAAAATCGGTGAACAGATTCGGCGTGGATGCAGCGTCGCGCGCATGGCGCCGCATCCGACGCAGCCGATCAAATGCCGAGCGCGACCGCCGCGCAGTTACCGGCGTGCTCGCGACGCTCTTCGGAGGTATCTTCTGGGGCTTTTCCGGCACATGCGCAAGCTTTCTGTTCGAGAACTATACCGTTGATACGACCTGGCTCATGTGCGCCCGCCAGATTGTGTCGGGCCTGATCTTTTTGATTGTTATCCTCTCGCGCCGTACGGATCGAGGAAACTTGGTGCGCCTGCTCACCACGAAGCGCGATGTGGCAGTGCTCGTGGTGTTCTCGGCGCTCGGCGTGCTCCTCAACCAGTACGGCTATCTCATGGCGGTTCGCCTGACCAATGCGGGCACCGCGACGGTGCTGCAATGCCTCCAGCTTGTGATGATCATGGTGTATTCGTGCTTGAGGTCGCGCCGCGCGCCGCGCCGGAGGGAATTTGCGGGGGTTGTTTTGGCGCTGGCGGGCACCTATCTTCTCGCGACCGGAGGCAACCCCTCCAACCTGGCGATTCCCCTCGAGGGCCTGACGATTGGCCTTGTTGCGGCGGTGGGCGCTGCATGCATGTCGATCATTCCGGCGCGCATCCTTCCTAAATACGGGGCCTCGGTGGTCACGGGATCGGGCATGCTGCTTTCGGGAATCGTGACAACGTGCCTCTTTCATCCGTGGGCGAACATGCCGCAGCTTGACGGCATGGGCTGGGGCGCGTTTTTCGTGCTCGCCGCCGTGGGCTCGTGTCTTGCGTATTCGCTGTATATGCAGGGCGTGAAAGATATCGGTTCCATGCGTGCGAGCCTGATTGGCACGGTGGAGCCTGTTTCCGCTGCGGTGACAAGCGCTGTCGTGCTGGGAACGGTGTTCACCATGCCGGACATTGCCGGCTTTGCCTGCATCATCGTGATGGTGTTCCTCACGGCGTGATTCGTCGGGCGCCATGGCTCCGTGGGTGCGGCGTGAGCCATCGCGGCCGGGGCCCCGTGGGTGCGGCGTTCTTGCGTAAGGCTGCGTGCGCGGCGACTTGCGCACGCCGGTGCGCGTCGTGCCCCTATGGCGTGCCGGCTCGCGGCTGCGTGCTCCCGCTCGGTTTTTAAAGGCTCGGCATGCAAGAATGCGTTCGATGCGTCCCCTGCCGGGCTCCGCGTAAGCTCTTCCATGCCGATTTGCGCAATAAGAGCCATTTTTCGCCTTCTTATTGCGTAATTCGGCATGCAAGTTTATCCAGCGTTGTTCAACATGCGACACCGTGGCGGTGTTGCGGAGGGGCTGGCAGCGTTCACCTAAGCATCGAGCTTCTTATCTGATGCCATCATTGATTCGTGGAGGCTGATGTGATGCTTCGGGTCCGGCAGCATGGAGTACAGGAAGTAATACAGCACCTCAACAACAAAGGTAAGAGGGATGCGCGAGAGCTGGAATTCGCGCGTGGTGAGGAGCCGCTCGCGATTCACTGCTGTGAGCACATGATCTGACATGTGAACGAGCGGGGATTCGGTTTCGCTCGTGAGCAGCACGATGGGAACTCCGTTCGAGCGGGCTACCTGAGCAATTTGCATGAGCCTTCTCGATTTTCCTGAGTTGGAGATGAGTACAAGCAGGTCTTGCTTGGTGAGGGTGAGCGAGAAGGCGGAGGCTTTCTCGTTAATTTCGCTCGTTATGCTTCGAAGTCCAAGTTGGTTGAACTTGAAGGCAGCGTCCATCGCGACGGGAATGGTGTTGCCTACTGCCACAATCTGGATGATTGATGCTTCACTGAGCAGCCTAAGCGTGGCGCGCAGCTCGCTATGGTCGAGACGCTGAGCGGTCATCTCGAGCTCAGAAGACTTCGTGCTGAGTATCGTTTGAAGAGAGCCGCCAACGTTATCAAGGGATATCTCGCTCGGCGCAATGCCGGGACGCTCTTTGGCGATGTCGCGATTGAGCGAGAGCTGAAAAGAGCGATAGCCATTAAAGCCGAGGCGCTTGCTTAGGCGTGAGACTGTTGCCTCCGATGCTCCGCTTGCCTGTGCGAGCGCCGCCGAAGTCATGTTCGAGGCCTGTCTCGGGTGATCGAGGATGTACTGCACGATGCGCTTCTCTGCGTCGAACAACTCGATATCCGAGCAAAGCATGTCTAGCGCGCTGGTAGCCGGTTCCTCCATGGGCCTCCCATCCTCTCGTTCGACCGTTTGGCAACGGCTTTGATTGTAATACAAGCCGTTGACCAGCGACTCCTAGCGCGTTTACCGCTAAGAAAATACCTTTCACAGATTTCGAATACATAAAAGATACACGTCATTTACAATCGGGCCATGTTCGTATTAGGAGAGCCGATGGCAGGGAAAAGGAGGAAACATGGCATCTGATTACAAAGCCATGGCCACGAGCATTATCCAGGGCCTTGGTGGCACAGGAAACCTGACCAACGTCACGCATTGCGCCACCCGCCTGCGTGTTGTGGTGAAAGACCCGGCAAAAATCAACCAAGCGGCTGTAAAGAAAGTTAATGGCGTGCTTGGGCTCGAGGTGGCTGGCAACCAGGTTCAGGTAATTGTTGGACAGGTAATTGAAGACCTGTATCTGGCGGTTGAGAAGCAGGTTGGAAGCCTTGCAGGAAAGGCAGGGGGGAGGGTAGCCTCACCAGACAAACCTAAGAAGCCTCTCGATTACGTTGCGGGCTTCATGTCCATGCTCGCGAGCATCATGAGCCCGGTTATCCCCGGTCTCGTTGCCGCGGGCTTCCTTGCCACGATCCTGACCATCATGTCGGTGTTCTTCGGGATCGATTCGAGCAACTCCACGTACGCCATCCTGTACAACTTTTCGCAGGCTGTGTTCTACTTCATGCCAGTTTTTGTGGCGTACACTTCGGCCCAGCGCTTTAATACCGAGCCTGTGCTCGCGATGCTACTCGCTTGCGCGCTTCTGTACCCCGACTGGGTGACTATGGTGAACACCCTGACGGCGGAGGGCCAGGAGTTCGTCAGCTACTTCGGTCTGCCGGTTACGCTTACTACCTACAATGGCGCTGTGGTGCAGATCATCCTTTCTGTCTGGGTGATGTCTAAGATCGACATGTTCCTCAAGCGCGCGATCCCCGAGGTAGTTCGCCACTTCCTCAAGCCGTTCCTGTTGCTTTTGGTTATGAGCGTGATTACCCTGACCGTGACTGGTCCGCTCGGTGCGCTTATCACCGACTACTTCACGGCACTCATCAATTGGATCAGCGAAGTTGCGCCCTGGTTTACTGTTGCCGCTATGGTCATCTTCTTCACGACCGTTGGCGTCGTGCTTCCTGGTTTCCACATGGCGCTCGTGCCCATCGCTACGGCGAATATCGCTACGATCGGCTATGACAACCTGCTGAACATCGCGTTCTTCTGCTGCACCATCACGCCTGGCTTCATTGCGCTCGCGGTTGCGCTCAAGACCAAGAGCAATAACCTGCGTCAGATCGCGTTCCCGGCGGCGCTTTCGGCGCTGTTCGGCGGCATTTCTGAGCCCACGACTTACGGCATTTCCTACAAGATGGTTCGTCCGTATTACGTGCATACAATCGTTGCCATCGCAACGGCGTTGCTCGCGGGCATCATGCAGCTCAAGTGCTATGCGTTCGGCGGATATTCTCTCACGAACATCCTGCTTTACATGGGGCCCGATCGCGATATGGCCAACTTTACCAATGCGCTTATTCTTGTGGCGTTCATGGCGGTCGCTTCCTTCGTGCTCACATGGGTTATCGGATTCGATGACTCCATCTACGACGAGGAGGATGAGGACGGTAACCCCCTGCCTGAGTCTGAGGGAGAGCCGGCGAAGAAGGTTCCAACGGCAAACGAGTCCTTTGTGCTTCCCGCGCAGGGCGAGTACATCGCTCAGGCGGATATTTCGGACAACGTGTTTGCGCAGGGTATTCTTGGTCCTTGCTTTGGAGTGAAGCCGACAGACGGTGATGTCGTTTCTCCGGTTGCTGGTTCGGTTTATGCGGTCGCTGGCACCAAGCATGCGGTGACTATCGTGACCGATGGCGGAGCCGAGGTGCTTGTTCACATTGGTATCGACTCGGTCAAGCTTGATAGCGCTGGCCTCGAAACGTTTGTTCAGAAGGGCGACCGTGTGACCGCGGGCCAGCGCATCGCGTCTTTCGATAAAGATGTGTTCGAGAAGGCGGGCGTTGATACTACTATCGTGTGCTCGCTCATCAACGGCAAAGATTATGCGAGCGTTGCCTTCCAACAAGGTGATGCGGTCATGATTGCTACGGTGTAGGGCACAGCAACTAAGGAGATCCATATGCAGCAAGTTGAGCATGCAGATGGTCGGCTCTACGATGCGTCGCTTGTCGGTCGGGTTCGTGAGCGGGAGTATGCGGGGGAGGTTTATGGAGTCGAAACGCTCTTTAAGCCGGTGCCCGATGTGGACGAGGAGCATGTTGTCGACCCGCGCCTGGAAACTGTTATGGAGAAGAAGCGCAAGATGTTCTCCGAGCGCGCTCAGGCAGGATGGCGGCTTTCCAACGAGCGCTACCGTCCCGACAAGGTGACATACGACCTCACGACGACGGACGTTGGCGTAGACGAGCGGCTCATCCCCATCGACGACGATCACCTCATTGATATCTACATATATCGTGCCGAGGGAGCGCCGCAGAATTGTCCCGTGATGATTTATCTGCATGGCGGCGGTTTTACGGCGGGTGACATGCGTTTGTACGCCAACCAAATGAAGCTCGTTGCGGAGCTTTCGGGGGCGGTCGCAATTTTCCCTGAGTACCGTCTCGCGCCGGAGTGCCCGTTCCCTGGACCGATTGATGATGCGTGGGGGACCGTGCGCTGGGTGTACGAGCATGCTGCCGAGCTGGGCGTCGATCCAGAGGGCATCATGGTCGCTGGAGATTCGGCAGGCGGTTCGCTCACCGCGGCGTGCGTGCAGAGGGATCTCGAGCGCATGGCATCAGGGGCGGAGCGCATTATCAAAAAGATCGTTGGCATCTATCCTGGGTGGGATCTTCGCGATTGGCGTACGCTGGACGAATATACCTGGTCGTACGATGAGTATCCGGTTCGCGAGGATCAGTTCGAGCTTGTGAAGAGCCGCATCGAACGCATCCGCAGCGGCGTGGAGGGGAGCGAGACCTCTTCTTCTAATCTGTATCTGCAGGGTAAGACTACGCCGGATAATCCGCTTGTGAATGTTGCGGCAGCGTCTGATGAGGTGCTCGAGCAGTTTCCTGAGGTGCTCGCCATCTCGTCGGAATACGACTACCTTCGCGTGGGGACCGACCACCTGGTGAAGCGCATGCAAGACCTGGGAGTGAAGGTCCGCAACATGCGCTACTGCGGCTGTGATCATGGATTCTTCGATATGCTTGGAACGTATGTCCAAGCTGAGGAGCTCTGCCAAACGCTGGCGGACGAATTGAAGGCCTTGTAATCGCGCGGGTGTCACCTATGGGTGACACCCGCTTTTTGCTTGGGTTTATTCGGCGTGGTTGGTGCATTGCAAGAAAGGTTGGCTACCATGCTTGTTTCGATGGTTCAGATGCTGCGCGATGCTCGTGAGCAGGGATACTGCGTACCTGCTCTGGGGTGCGGGAACGAGCATCAGGCGCGTGCTTGTATCGCGGCGGCCGAGCAGGCCTCTTCGCCGCTTATCCTGTTGGTTATTTACGAGGTGGTCCCCTCGTTCGAGACGATTGGCGGGGGCGTACTCCGCGTGGCAGAAGAGGCGAGCGTTCCGGTATCGGTTATTCTCGACCATGGAAAAACGTTCGAGCAGGTCATGCATGCCATTAGGCTTGGATTTCCCGATGTGATGCTCGATTGCTCAGCGCTACCTTATGAGGGGAACGCGAGCCGCATGCGCGAAGTGGTGCGGGTTGCCCATGCGGTTGGCGTGGGCGTTGAGGCTGAGTTCGGCCATGTGGGCATGGGGCTCGGCACGGGCGAGACAGCGGACCATAGCGTGTATACCGATCCCGATGAAGCGGTGCGCTTCGTTTCGGAGACGGGAGTTGATGCGCTCGCGGTATCTATCGGTACGGCCCATGGAGCCTACGAGGGAACTCCCGAGTTGCAATTTGGTTTGCTCGCCGAGCTGCGAGAGAAGGTGCCGGTGCCGCTCGTGTTGCATGGAGGCTCGGGGTCGGGCGAGGAAAACCTACGGAACGCTTGTCGTATGGGTGTGGCGAAACTCAACATCGCCCATGACTTATATTGCGGGGCCCTCCGTGCCCTTGAGGATGCAGATTTTACGGGCAACGGAGCCTATGACCTCTATAACGTGGTTTTCCGTGGCATTGAGGCGGCTGCAGCTCACGCAATTGACATCTGCGGCTCTGCTGGCAAGGCATAGGGCATCGCTTGCATGTCCTTGAATCGGAGGATGGCTCTTCCATGCCGATTTACGCAATAAGAGCCATTTTTCGCCTTCTTATTGCGTAATTCGGCATGCAAGTTTTCAGAGCACAAGGCTGGGCCCGCCGAGCTGGATTTGTCGAGCTGTGCCCGCCGATCTGGGCCTACCGAGCTGTGCCCGCCAATCTGGGTCCGCCGAGCGATAAACATACGACGAAGGCCGGCAGGGACTAAGCAGAGCGCGAAGCAAAAGGCCGCGCCAGCGAGTTGCTGCTGGCGCGGCCGGATTCTCTACAGCCCGTATAGCTCGCTGAATTTCTTTTGCAGATAATCGCAATAGAACGTGGCGTCAAACGGAGCGCCGCATGCGTTCAGGATGAGCTCGGGTGCGTCCTTGCCCGCGCCCCAGCGCCAGATTTTTTCACGCAGCCAGGTGCGCACGGGCGCAAGGTCGCCTGCGGCGCAGGCGGCATCAACGCCCACGCCGTCTGCCGCCATGGCGGGTACCATCTGCGCTCCATAGGCGCTTCCGAGCGCGTAGCTCGGGAAGTACCCGAAGCTTCCGCCCGACCAGTGCGTGTCCTGCAGGCAGCCATCCGTGTCATTCGGCACGTCAAGCCCCAGGTACGTACGGGTAAGCTGCGCCCAGAGCTCAGGGATGTCGCGCGCGGTTGCCTCGCCCGCGAAAAGCATCCGTTCGATGTCATAGCGCACCATGATATGCAGCGGGTAGGTGAGCTCATCGGCCTCGGTGCGAATGAGCTGCGGCAGCGCGATGTTTGCCGCGCGGTAGAGCTGGTTCTCCGAGACGTTTCCATATGCCTCGGGAACGTGCTTGCGCAGCACGGCGAGAAGCGGGCCCATAAATGCGCGCGAGCGTCCGACGATGTTCTCAAAGAATCTCGACTGGCTTTCGTGGATGCCCATGGTGGAGCCGGTGCCCAGGCAGGTGTAGGCGTACGCGGGATCGATGTTCTGCTCGTAAATGGCGTGGCCAGCCTCGTGGATGACCGAGAACACGTTGCTGAGCAGGTTGTTTTCGTAGATGTGCGTCGTGATGCGCACGTCGCCGGGCGCCATGCCGTTGGTGAAAGGGTGCTCGACGCAATCGAGAACAGAGGCCTCGGGGTCAAGGCCCACGATGTCCATGAGCTCGCGAGCGATGGCAAGCTGCACGGATTCCGGCACGCGGGCGGTGAGGAACGGCGCCTCGGGCTGGGGGTGCTTTCCTATCTCGTGCACAAGTGGCACGACGGTAGCCTTGACCTGGTCGAAGAACTGGTCGTAGGCGGCCGAGTTCATGCCGCGCTCGTATTGATCGAGCCACACATCGTAAGGGTCGCGCGTCGAATCGATGCAGGCAGCCTGGCGTTTAAGTGCGGCGAGGATGCGATCGATGTACGGGGCGAACGACTCCCAGTCGTTGGCGAGCTTCGCTTTGTGCCATACAGCGTTCGCTTCGCTGGTGAGCTTCGACCACGCTGCAGCCTCTTCGGTGGGAATGGCAACCGCCTCGCGCTGCTCGCGGGCGAGGACGCGAAGCTCGGTTGCCGTTTGCTCGTCGAGCTCTCCGGCAGCTGCCGCCTCTTCGAGTTGGGCAATTAGTTCTTGCGCCGAAGCGCTGGTAAGCGCTTCATGGTATTCGCCGGCAAGTGCGCCCATGGCTTCCGCGCGTGCGGGTGCGCCCTTCGGTGGCGCCTTGGTTTCCCCGTCGAATTCCAGGATGCCCATAAGGTACGTACGCAGCCACAGATCGCGCTCGAGGCGTTTGAGCTGCTGAATAGTTGGGTTGTCGGCCATGGCGATCCTTTCAAACAGAGGCGTTTCATGTGAACTCAGTGTACCCCACTCTGTTGGGCAGGGAATGAGCTCCCATTTGATGTCAGCGGGTCGGGGCCGCAATGCATTGTTGAGCCGCTTGCCGAGGAAGCACGCTCGGGGCAACTATTTCCCTGCCAGGCATTTATGGTGAGCAGGTTGTGCTGAATTAGGGCTCTGCGCGGAGGCACCCGATGGGGCCTACGTTCTCAAAGCGCCTTCTGGATGTCGGCGGGATGGGCATCCCGTCGACATCCATTTTGTATATGGGGCTGTACATGTAGGAGCGCCGCGCTGAGTGCGCATGCCGGGGCGGTTATTCAAGTTCGAGCGTTTTGAGCCCTTGATTGGCCAGCTGATAGGTTGCTGGTCGTGCTGGAGTTTTTTTGCAGCAGATTATCTGCGCTGGGCGAGGTAAGTATTCTGCGCGTCGTGGCCTGCGATAATTCAGATGCTCGGCAAGAGATTCAATCTTAGAGAGTCATATTGCTGAAAATGGCTCATAGAACGTATGGCGCTTTTCGTTGTGTGAAAACGCACGGGCGATATCGGCACATCATTCCTGTCTGACTCGTGCGGGATCTTTACTCTGGTCCAAATCCAGCCAGATTTCGATGGGAAAATTGCAAAACGGCAATGTGCGCTGCGAATTTGCTGTCGTAGGGATGGGGTAAGCGAACGTCATTGCGGGCCGCTAAACCGAAGGCCTGCATTTCCCTCGCGTAAATTGACGAAAACATGATAATCGTCACTAATGCCAGCATCCTGTGCTAGCATGATGCGCCGCTATGTTGTCTATCAGGGGAGAATGCATGGAAGGACAAGCCAAAACGAGCAAAGCGCTCAGCGTGAAGAAGGTCGTTATCCGTGTGGCCGTCGTATTCGTAGCGCTTATCGTTCTTGCGGTGGCAGGGATTGCATTTATGTTCCGCCACGAAATCGCGACGGTGGCATCCATCAAGAAGGTGAACGATTACCCCTTCTATACCATGACCTATGAGGGCGATTACGGCATTGACGAGTTCATAGCCCAGGGAGGCGCTTCCAGCGATGCCGAGCTCATCGGGTTCGTCGTGCAGCATCTCATGAAAGGGCTTCCCATAACGATTGAGCTGCCCGACCTTGCGTGCTCGACGTTCAACGCCACCACGTCAGAAGGCGACGCAATCTTTGGCCGTAACTTCGATTTGAGCTATTCGCCGAGCATGCTGGTGCGCACCGATCCGTCGGATGGCTACGCATCGATTTCCATGGTTAACCTGGGATTCCTTGGCTACGGTGAAGACAAGTTGCCGGATTCTCCCACTTCGAGCATAACGGCGCTTGCGGCCCCTTACGCGCCGCTTGACGGCGTGAACGAAGCTGGCCTGGCCGTGGGGGTGCTGCTCATCGACACCGACCCCACCAATCAGCAGACCGACAGGGTGGACATCACAACTACGACGGCCATCCGCCTTATGCTCGATAAGTGCGCGACGGTGGACGAAGCGCTTGACCTGCTTGAGCAGTACGACATGCATTCGAGTGCCAACAGCTGCTACCACTTCCAGATCGCCGATGCCTCGGGCGATACCGTGGTGGTCGAGTATGTTGATAACGAGATGTCGGTTCTCGACCCCGACGACGTGACGACTGCGGGCCAGCCCGCTGCGGGTACCACGTACATGGCGGCTACGAACTTCCTGCTCACGCCAGGTGAGTATGATTTCGGAACGGGTCAGGACCGTTACCAGATCGTGACTGAGGGGCTTGGGGCGACGGGCGGCGTTCTTTCCGAGGATGAGGCCATGAGTCTCCTCGCCGCGTGCTCGCAGGAGCCGCATATCAATAGCCGTGGGGAGGAGAGCCAGACGCAATGGTCGGTGGTGTATAACCTCGACAAGCAGAGTGCGACCATTGCCATTGGACGAGATTACGAGAATGTCTACGAGGTGAGCCTGCGCGATTAGGGGCATTCGCCCCGCCGGCGCTGCGAGCTTCGCGTGCCGTATTCCGCATGATTGCACGTGGGAGGCGCACCCGTTGTGCTATCATTTCGACCAACGCGTTGACGGAGAGGGTTGCACCCGCCGCGTCGCCGTTCAGAGAGGGTGGGTCACCGGCTGAAAGCCCGCCTGCGGAGGCAAGGATGCAGCGTTCACTCCCGAGTAGCGACCTGAACGGCCGCGCGGCAGATGTGCGAGACAGATGTACCCGGCACAACTGTCTCATTGCGCTGAGTAGGGAAGCCGCCGCCTGGGCGACATCAGGCCAAAGAGGGTATGCGGGGCACGACATCCCGCAGCCAACCAAGGTGGTACCGCGGAATTGCATCCGTCCTTGAGCAAGCTGAGCTCGAGGGCGGATTTTTCTTTTCGTCTCGGGCGATGTTCTAGAGACCTCGAGCACCGGGAGATTTTGAAAGGGGAAGTACATGGGTCTGATTGACGATCTCGATGCGTTGCAGGCGCGCGCGCAGGAGATGATTGCCGCCGCGACAGATGCGAACAAGCTTGAAGAGGCACGCGTGGCGCTCCTCGGCCGAAAGGGCGAGATAACGCAGATTATGCACATGATGGGCAAGGTTGCGCCTGAAGAGCGCCCGGTGCTCGGCAAGCGCGCGAACGAGCTGCGTCGCATGGCCGAGAGCCTCATCGAGCACGCTGCCGGCGACCTCAAGCGCCAGGCCATGCGCGAGCTCATGGCCACCGAATCCGTGGACGTGACGCTTCCGGGGGCGCGCCCGACCATCGGCCATGCCCACCTCATCAACCAAATCAAAGAGGAGATCGAGGACGTGTTCTGCGGTATCGGCTATACCGTCGAATCGGGTCCTCAGGTGGAGACCTCGTACTATAACTTCACTGCGCTGAACGCCCCGATGGACCATCCGAGCCGTTCCGCGCGCGATACGTTCTACGTAGTGGACAACGCGCCCGGCTCCGTGGCGCACCCCGAGCAGCACGCGCACGGTGAGTCCGACGTGCTCCTGCGCACCCAGACGTCCGGCGCGCAGATTCATATCATGGAGCATCAGAAGCCGCCCATCTATGCCATCGTTCCTGGCACCGTGTATCGTCCGGATACGGCCGACGCCTGCCACCTTCCCCAGTTCAACCAGGTGGAGGGCATCGTGGTAGACGAGGGCATTACGTTCGGCGACCTCAAGGGCACGCTGGACTACTTCGCGCGCGCGATGTTCGGTGAGGACCGCCAGACGCGTTATCGCCCGCATTTCTTCCCCTTCACCGAGCCGAGCTGCGAACTCGACGTTTCTTGCCACGTCTGCGGGGGCAAGGGCTGCAGCTTCTGCAAGCACAGCGGTTGGATCGAGATTCTCGGTTGCGGCATGATCGACCCGAACGTGCTGATCAACTGCGGCGTCGATCCCGACCGTTATACCGGCTTCGCGTTTGGCATCGGTGTGGAGCGCGTTGCGGCGCTCCGGTACGACCTGCCCGACCTGCGCACGCTCATGACCGGAGACATGCGCTTCTTGGAGCAGTTCTAAACCGAGCAGTACCGCAGGTGAGGGGCTGGCAAGTCCTGTCGCCCCGTTGTCACCATTGTTACGCAGAAGGAGAATGCAATGCGCGTTTCATATAACTGGCTGCAGGAGCTCATCGATGTTCCGGAGTCGCCGGAAGAGCTCAGCCGCGAATTCATCCGTACGGGCACCGAGGTTGAGGCCATCGACACCGTGGGCGAATCGTTCGACCATGTCGTGACGGCGAAGGTCGTGTCTAAAGAGCCCCATCCGGATTCCGACCACATGTGGGTCACGATGGTCGATGTGGGAGGTTATAACCTGGGAGAGGACGGCTCGCCCGAGCCGTTGCAGATTGTGTGCGGCGCCCAGAACTTCGAGCAGGGCGATCACATCGTGACCGCGCTGGTGGGGGCGGAGCTCCCCGGTGGCATCAAGATCAAGAAGAGCAAGCTGCGCGGTGTGGTGAGTTACGGCATGAACTGCTCGGCGCGCGAGCTCGGCCTTTCCGGCGATCATTCCGGCATCATGATTCTGTCCGCGGACGCGCCGGTGGGCGTGCCGTTCGCCGAGTATCGCGGCACGTCGGACACCGTTCTGGACTGCGAGATTACCCCGAATCGCCCGGACTGCCTCTCCATGGCGGGCATGGCCCGCGAGGTAGGAGCCATCTTCGACCGCGACACGCATATCGAGCTGCCAACCATCAAGCAGGAGGTTGGGCGCCCGACGGCCGACGAGGTCTCGCTCGCCATCGCCGACGAGGGGCTGTGCAGCCGCTACGTGGCGCGCATCGTGCGCAACGTGAAGGTGGGGCCCTCGCCGGAGTGGATGGTCGAGCGCTTGGCGGCAGCCGGCGTGCGCTCCATCAACAACATCGTGGACATCACCAACTACGTGATGATGCTTACCGGCCAGCCCCTGCACGCCTTCGACCTCGACACCTTTGCCGAGCGCGACGGGCATCGCCGCGTGGTGGTGCGCGGGGCGCACGAGGGCGAGGTCTTCCAGACGCTCGACGGCGTTGAGCGCACGCTCGACGAAGGCATGGGCCTCATCACCGATGGCGAGCGCCCCGTGGCGCTGGCCGGCGTGATGGGCGGCATGGATTCCGAGATTGAAGACGATACGCGTGACGTGCTCATCGAGAGCGCATGCTTTGATGCGGGGCGCACGTCGCACACGAGCCGCGACCTGCAGCTTATCTCCGAGGCATCGATTCGTTTTGAGCGCCAGGTAGACGAGGCGGGCTGTATGGATGTGGCGAACATCACGGCAGCGCTCATCGAGGAGCTCGCGGGCGGCGAGGTCGCGCCGGGTTACGTGGACCTCTATCCTGCGCCCAAGGTGCAGCCGGAGCTCGTGCTACGCGAGGAGCGCGTCGACCTCATCTGCGGTGCCCAGATTTCGCCGGAGTTCATCGAGCGCGCGCTCACGCGGCTCGGCTGCACGGTGCGCGCGGGCGCGGCGGCCGGTGGCACCGGTGCCGAAGCCGCGGGCGCGTTCCGCGTGGTGCCGCCGAGCTTCCGTCCGGACCTTGAGCGCGAGATCGACCTCATCGAGGAGGTTCTGCGTCTTTGGGGCATGGACCGCGTGGAGGCGACCATCCCTGCAGCGAAGAATCACATCGGCGGCCTCACGCACGAGCAGCGCCTGCTTCGCCGCGTGGGTGCCATCTTGCGCTCCTGCGGGCTCAACGAGACCACGACGTACTCGTTCGCCGCGCCCGGCGACCTGGAGAAGACTCGCATGAGCACCGAGGGACGCGGCTTGCCGGTCGTCATCATGAACCCGCTCGTGGCCGAGCAGACCGAGATGCGTCGTTCGCTGCTTCCGGGGCTGTTGCAGTCCGTTGCCTACAACAACGCGCACGGCACGTCCAACGTGCACCTGTACGAGATGGGTACGCTCTTCTGCGGTCGCGAGAACGCGAGCCTTCCCAAGGAGCGCCGTTCGCTCGCCGGCGTGCTGTCCGGCGCGTGGGGCGATGTGACATGGAACCAGAAATTCGCGCCGCTGCGCTTCTTTGACGGCAAGGGTGTGGTGGAAGAGCTGCTCGCTCAGCTCCGAGTCGAGAAGGTTCGGTTCCGCCCGGCCGAGGGCGACGGTTACGCCTTCCTGCAGCCGGGCCGCGGCGCCGAAGTGCTGGCGGGTGGTACCGTGCTCGGATGGGTGGGCGAGATTCACCCCGAGGTACGCGATGCGTACGGCATCGATCTTCCGGTCGTGGCGTTTGAGCTGAACCTCGACGCGCTCATCACGTGCTCGCGCGACCAGCAGGCGTATCGCGACTTCTCGTCGTACCCGGCGGTCGAGATGGACCTTGCCATCGTGGTGGACGAGGGCGTTACCTGCGAAGATTTGGAGCGTCGTCTTCAGTCTGCCGGAGGCAAGCTCCTGCGCGGTGTGCGCCTCTTCGATGTGTACCGCGACGACAAGCGCGTGGGCGAGGGGAAGAAGTCGATGGCGTTTGCGCTTACGTATCGCGCCGACGACCACACGCTTACCTCCGAAGAGGTCGAGAAGGTGCACCAGAAGCTCGTGACCAAGGTGTGTAAGGCTACCGGCGGCGAAGTCCGCGCTTAGTGCGGCTTGTCAGGTGCCGCACCTTCGCCTTCAATCGTCGGTCGGCGCCCTTAGGCGTCCCTCCTCCTCTTTCAGGCGAATCTGCGGCCCCTGGGAAACCCGCCGCAGGCCTTGTTCCAACCCTGCGGTTTCGATGCAAGTACAGCTGTATGAGCCCGTCGGCCCTATACTTCTAGCGAGAACGATGTGCGCGCTGGGGACCGGAGGGCGGGTGACGTCCCTGGGCAATTTCCGCAGCGAAGCGAGGACCAAGCCCAGGGACGTCACCCGCCCCCGGCCCTCTTCGGGAGCAAACAGCGATTGGAGCTCTTGTGCCAAGTTGGAACATCCATATTGCCCAGAGCGAGCAGCTCTTTTCCCGCAATGGCGCGGTCGCTTGCACCGTGCGGGACCGCAATGCCTTTCTGTTTGGTGCGCTCGTGCCGGACATCCCGGTGGGCTACATGGTTCCCGACGTGCGCGAGCCCATCGCGTATCGCATCACGCACTTCGCAACGCCCGAGCCTATCCCCAAGCCGCGCGAGCATGAGTTCTGGGCCGATTACGTCGCCCCCGCTGCAGAGCGCCTTGGTATCGTAGAGGGCCGCGTTCCCATTGACGATGCCATCGCTCCCGCATCGATTGCTATTGAGCGCGAAACGGTCAATCGCATCCACTATCCCCAGCGCTACAAGGGCGTGACCATCAATCCCCCCAAGCAGGGAAGCCCTGCCGACGATGATTGCTCGACTGCCGCACTTGAGCGCTCGGGCTTTGATCTCTTGCTTGGCGTATGGACGCACCTTCTGGCCGATAACATTTGGAACACGCACGTCAACGAGTTTCTCGATGCGCTTGGCGATAAGCCCAGCGAGCAGTTTCGCATTAAAAAGCAGGGAGATTTCGACTGGTTCGGCAAGACACTGCCCATTACCTCGTTTCCTCGCGATACGCCGCGGCTCATTGCGGCCGCCGCGGCGTTTCCGCAGTACGAGCTCGACGAGCGCACGGTGCTTATGACCATCGGCGTCGCACATGAGATTGTCCGGGAGAACCAAGGCGCGCTCGATCACCCGCCCTATCGCCTGCTCACCAGCGAGTTTTTCTCGACCGTGTCCGCTGAGGTTGTCGAGACCACGGACCGACTTTTGGCGGGACGGCTGCAGGGCGCACGTCTTGTTGAGGCGCTGTGAGCGGTTCGCAACACATTCGTTTCGGATATCAACGGTTGTTTCGGAGAGAGTTGAGTAGCTAAGAACCAGAAAACGCATCTACCTGCTGGTTCTATAAACAGAAACGCTCATCTGCTCGGCACTTGGGAAAACAGCCGTTGATAACCGTCGCGAGTTGCCTTTTGCGTCTGAAAAACGTTGCAATCTTTGCTTGTCTTTGGAGTTTACGCATCTTGTGCGTTGCCGCTTACGAGCCAAGCGCCTCCCAATCGATGAAGAGCTCCTCACAGAGCGCCCGCTCCTTCTGCATAAGCGCCTCGGTTTTAGGCCGAGGTCGAAACCCCGCACGGCGAGCGATGTGATCGATGGCGGCATGTCGGCGCTCCTCGTCGACAAGCTGCTCATAGGTGAGAAAGATGACGTCGATGCCCATGCTTTGAAGGGCAAGGGTACGGTTGGCATCAAGGCCGCCTTGCTCAGCTGAATCATGGACGAGGTGTCCGTGGCATTCGACGTCAAGTGCTTGTCCACCCTTGCAGCCGGGAAAGAAGAGGTCGCAGTAGCAATGCTGCCTCCCCGCGAGCCGGCGCGCTTTACGGCCGAGCCGAACCAGGTGGTTGTTCTCGAAAGACGTAAGCCCTGCGCCGCCGAGCCGCCGGGATGCTCCCAGCAGCATGGAAGCTTGCGCTTCGAGTGGCGAGGCGGTCTGTCCGGTTACCATTTGCGCTGCCTGTCGGAATTGCTTGCTGCCGCGTAGACCGTTGATATGCTCGGCATAGTGCTGAAGCTCATGCACAGTGATGAGCGGAGGGCGCTTCCAGAGGGAGGTACCATTGCCATGCGCATCTCGAACCTGTTGCCACGTTTCGCGCGAGAGCCTGGTGTTTCTCATCGCGTCGAGGTGGGCTTGTGTCTCGGGTGCTGGGCGATAAACGGAAAACGATCCGCAAAGTTCGTACATTGCCATTGCAAGATGCGTAACCGAAACATGTGGTGCCATGGTGAGCAGGGTAAAGAGTGGCGAGCTGAGCGTGATTTCCAGGTCGTTTTCGAAGAAGGAGCCGAGGGGAGGCTCTTGCGACCAAAGGTGCATTTTGACGGAACTGGCGTAGCGTAGATATTTGCGCTGCGTAACAAGGACGTGGATGGGTATACCCAGGCCGCCGAGCGCTTCGGGGTTGCGAGCTATCGCGAGTTTTCCAACCCGTGTTGAGATGTCGGGGAGCGGTGGATAGAGCGCGAGAATCTGCGGCGGGGTTCTGAGCAGCCGAAAAGCCGAAACCCCACAGATGAACTCATGCATGGTGCCTCCCTCCGCACGTGATGTGCCGTAATGATATCAGCCTATGACGTTTGTCAGGGCAATTATGCGGGGGGGGGTAGCGTTCTTGGAAAACTTTCGGATATCAACGGTTGTTTTGGAAAAGGATAGGTAGTTAAGAAACAGCCAAGGTATTTACCTGCTTGTCTTATGAATAGAAGCCCCCGTCTACTCGGAGCTTCCGAGAATAACCGTTGATATCCGAAAGTTTTGTTGCAGGAGTGCCTGGAGAAAAGAAAACCGCCCTCGCAGGGGAGGGCGGTTCGATGCAAAAGCGCTTCTATTCGATGAATAACGTGACGCCTTAGCGCACCTGAGCGACGTAGACCACGTTCGTGGAGCTGCGCTTCCCATCGCCGATGGTGGAGTCGACGGCGGTCTTGGGGTCGCCAACGGTCACGACGGCAACATCGCCGGCGTCCACGTAGCCGCGCTCCTTAGCGCAGTCGATGGCCTTCGCCACGGTGTCGTCCACGCTGCCCTGCGTAATGGCAGCAAGGTGCGGCTCGATACCCCAGTACATGAGCATCTTCTGCACGGCCCACTGGTGGCGCGAGAAGGCGACAACGGGCGTGCTCGGGCGGAAGTGCGAGATGAGGCGCGCGGTGCGGCCGGTGGTGGTGGGGACAACGATGCACTTGGCGCCCACGGTCGTGGCCATGTTCACGGCGGAGAGGCCCACGACGTTGTTGATCACGCGCGTGCTCTGGCTGCCCTCGGGCACCTTGAGCTCGGCGTGCGCCCCCAGGTACTGCTCGGTCTCATGTGCGATGCTCGCCTGCATGCGAACGGCCTCGACCGGGTACTTGCCGGCAGCGGACTCGCCGGAGAGCATCACGGCGTCGGTGCCGTCGTAGATGGCGTTCGCGACGTCAGCGACCTCAGCGCGGGTCGGGCGCGGGTTGCGGATCATGGAGTCGAGCATCTGCGTGGCGGTGATGACCGGCTTGTACGCAGCGTTGCACTTCTTGATCATCTTCTTCTGCAGGTGCGGCACGAGCTCGGGCGAGATCTCGATACCCAGGTCGCCGCGGGCAACCATGATGCCGTCGGAGGCCTTGAGGATCTCGTCGAAGTTCTGGACGCCGAGAGCGCACTCGATCTTGGGGAAGATGCCCACGTGCTCGCCGCCGTTCTCACGGCAGAGCTCGCGGATCTCGCGCACGGCGGCGCCGTTGCGGATGAAGGAGGCGGCGATGTAATCGATGCCCTCCTTCAGGCCGAAGAGGATGTCCTGGCGGTCGCGCTCGGTGATGGCGGGAAGGCCGATCTCGACGTTGGGCAGGTTCACGCCCTTGCGCTCGCCGATCTCGCCGTCGTTCTTGACGACGCAGTGCATATCCTGGCCTTCAACGCTTTCGACCACAAGCTCAACGATGCCGTCGTCGATGAGGATGCGCGTGCCGGCCTCGGCCTCGCTGGGCAGATCGAGGTAGTCGAGCGAGATGTGGCTGGCGTCGCCGAGGAAGTCCTCGGAAGTGGGGGCAGCGGTGACGACGATCTTGTCGCCGGCCTTCACTGAGATCTTCTGGTGGTCCTTGAGCAGACCGGTGCGGACCTCGGGGCCCTTGGTGTCAAGCAGGATGCCGATCGTCATGTCGAGCTCGGCAGCGATGCGGCGGACGCGCTCGATGCGGCCATGATGCTCCTCGTACGAGCCATGGGAGAAGTTGAAGCGGGCGACGTTCATGCCCGCCTTCATCATCTCGCGCAACGTCTCGTCGTTGTCGCAGGCAGGGCCCATCGTGCAGACAATTTTCGTGCGTTTATACATGCAGTCCTCCAATTACACACTGCGTTTATGGGTCTTCTCGTTCAGCGGTGCATTATAGGTGAACTGGCCGGAAAGATAGCCGCTTATCGAAGAAAAACAGCCGATTACCGAATCTGCATTACATAACACAAATACGGGGATTATATTTCGCAATTTTTGCTGAAGAGGTGGGATGCGGGCGAAGGTGAGCTGCGCGAAATGTCGGACGGACTGTCGGGCGACGGTGGGCCGGGCACTCCGGCGTTGCCGTGCGGAGCGCCCAGCAACGGCGCGCGCGGAAGAATGTCGCCCGGCAACGCCGCATCCAGTAGAGCGCTGCCCGAAAAACGCCGCCACTGAGGTAAGCGGTAGAAACCCCGAGCTTCTGGGCCTCGCGGACCGCGGGCTTGGGTAAAATAGAAGCTTGCATGACGAGCCCTTGCCTCCGGGAATTACGATTGGGCGTTGTGTAGGTATAGGGGGTGCCCCGGGCACCCAGAGTTCAGACGTACCAGGAGGGATACAGTTTGAAAGAGTACCTAGCTTCGGCTGAGGACGTGCTCAAAGAGCAATCCACGAGCGCGGATGCGGGCCTGAGCACTGCCGAGGCGCAAACGCGCCAGGCGAAGTTCGGCCCGAACAAGCTCAAGGAGGAAGAGAAGACCCCGCTGTGGATTCGCTTCTTCCAGCAGATGGCCGACCCCATGGTCATCATGCTCATCGTCGCGGCCGTCATCTCCGCCGTGACCGGCATGATCCAGGGCGAGTCCGAGTGGGCCGACGTCGTCATCATCATGGCGGTCGTGATCATCAACTCCGCCCTCGGCGTGATCCAGGAGGCCAAGAGCGAAGAGGCGCTCGCTGCTCTTCAGGAGATGAGCGCCGCCCAGTCCAAGGTCATCCGCGACGGCAAGCAGATCTCGCTGCACTCCAGCGAGCTCGTGCCCGGCGACATTGTGCTGCTCGAGGCGGGCGACGCGGTTCCCGCCGACTGCCGCGTGCTCGAGAGCGCTTCCATGAAGATCGAGGAGGCCGCCCTTACCGGCGAGTCCGTCCCGGTAGAGAAACACACCGACCCGATCGCGCTCGACGGTGCCGACGACGTTCCGCTCGGCGACCGTAAGAACATGTGCTACATGGGTTCCACCGTGGTGTACGGCCGCGGCCGCGCCGTGGTGTGCGGGACCGGCATGAATACCGAGATGGGTAAGATCGCTGGTGCGCTCAACGACGCCAAGGAAGAGCTCACGCCGCTTCAGGTGAAGCTCGCCGAGCTTTCCAAGATCCTCACCGTCCTGGTGATTGTCATCTGCGTGGTCGTTTTCGCCGTCGACGTGCTGCGTGCCGGCATCGGCACCGTCACCGCCGAGCCGCACATGCTGCTCGACACCTTCATGGTTGCCGTGTCGCTCGCCGTTGCGGCCATCCCCGAGGGCCTCGTTGCCGTGGTGACCATCGTGCTTTCCATCGGCGTGACCAAGATGGCCAAGCGCCAGGCGATTATCCGCAACCTCAGCGCGGTCGAGACTCTTGGCTGCACGCAGGTCATTTGCTCGGATAAGACGGGTACCCTCACCCAGAACAAGATGACGGTCGTGAACCACGAGCTTGCCGCTCCCGAGGAGAAGCTACTCGCGGGCATGGCGCTGTGCTCCGATGCCAAGTGGGACGAAGAGGCCGGCGAGGCCGTGGGCGAGCCCACCGAGTGCGCGCTCGTGAACGACGCCGCCAAGATGGGCATGAAGGGGCTGGACGAGGAGCACCCGCGCGTGGGCGAGGCTCCGTTCGACTCCGGCCGCAAGATGATGTCCGTCGTGGTCGAGGAAGCCGATGGCAACTTCGAGCAGTACACCAAGGGCGCGCCCGATGTGGTCGTGGGGCTCTGCACGCAGGTGTATGACGGCGACAAGATCGTTCCCATGACCGACGAACGTCGCGAGCAGATTCTGGCTGCTAACAAGGCCATGGCCGACCAGGCGCTGCGCGTGCTTGCGCTCGCCAGCCGCACCTACACCGAGAAGCCTGCGGACTTCGCTGCCGAAGCGCTCGAGAACAACCTTGTGTTCTGCGGTCTTTCCGGCATGATTGACCCCGAGCGTCCCGAGGTTGCTCCCGCTATCGAGGAGGCCCACGGCGCCGGCATCCGCACCGTCATGATCACGGGCGACCACATCGATACCGCCGTGGCCATCGCCAAGAACCTCGGTATCGTCGAGGATCGCAGCCAGGCCATCACCGGTGCCGAGATCGATAAGATGTCTGAGGAAGAGCTCGACCAGAACATCGAGAAGTACGGCGTGTACGCTCGCGTTCAGCCCGAGCACAAGACCCGCATCGTCGAGGCGTGGAAGTCCAAGAACAAGATCGTTGCCATGACGGGCGACGGCGTGAACGATGCCCCCTCCATCAAGCACGCGAACATCGGTATTGGCATGGGCATCACCGGCACCGACGTCACCAAGAACGTTGCCGACATGGTGCTTGCCGACGACAACTTCGCCACGATCATCAATGCGTGCGAAGAGGGTCGTCGCATCTACGACAACATCCGTAAGGTCATCCAGTTCCTGCTGTCTGCGAATCTGGCCGAGGTGTTCAGCGTGTTCGCGGCGACGCTCATGGGCTTCACGCTGTTCCAGCCCATCCAGCTTTTGTGGGTGAACCTCGTGACCGACTGCTTCCCTGCGCTCGCGCTCGGCATGGAAGAGGCCGAGGGCGACGTGATGAAGCGCAAACCGCGCAATGCCACCGACGGCGTGTTCGCGGGCAACATGGGTCTCGATACCGTGGTCCAGGGCCTCATCATCACCGTGCTCGTGCTCGCCAGCTTCTTCTGCGGTGTGTACTACGACCTGGGCGTTATCGATCTTTCCAAGCTGGCCACCTCCATGGCCGACGAAGAGGGCGTCATGATGGCGTTCATCACCTTGAACATGGTCGAGATCTTCCACTGCTTCAACATGCGCAGCCGTCGTGCCAGCATCTTCCATATGAAGAAGCAGAACAAGTGGCTGTGGGGCGCCGCGTTCCTCGCGCTCGTTCTCACGCTCATCGTGGTCGAGGTCGACGCGCTCTCGATGATCTTCTTCGGCGTGGAGCATCTTGAGCCCAAGGGCATGATTACCGCGCTTGCGCTCGGCTTCCTGATCATCCCGTTGGTCGAGATTTACAAGGCCATCATGAGGGCGGTCGAAAAGGAGTAGGCTCCCGAACGTCAACCTGACCGAAGGCCCCGGCGATTCCTTCGGGCGTGGTCCTCGCTGCTTGGCGATGCCAAGCAGCTGCGGGAAACGCCCTTCGGAACTCGCCGGGGCCTTCTTCGTTGACGCGCCACCATTCTCTGGACTTGTGCGGGATAGTGTGCGATTCCGCAGGGCGTTCTGTTCCTGTTTACTTACCGGTGGGCTCTGGAATGAGTTCGAGGCTTGAGCGTTTTTGAGTGAGGGCCTGTGCGGTAAGATGGGCAGCGTATATCGATGTGTTGAAGGGCGGTTGCATGGCAAAACGGGCGCGGAGCAAAGGTGCTGGCCGCGGCAAGCGTGGAAAGGCCGCGATGGGGCCGGCCGATGCTGTGCGTGTAGGCGCCGCGCTGCCCAAGATCGATGCGCTGGAGGACGTGCCGGCGTTTACGGATGTTCGGCCGAGCGACGAGCAGCGCGCGGCGTTCGAGGTTTTTTGCTCGGCGGCGGAAACGCCTGGTGAAATGCATTTAGGATGTGTAGTTCGCCTTGACCGCGGATTTCCGTTGGTGGTGACCGAGGAGCGCATGCTGCGCGCGGAACATGCCGTTGGGTTCGCCAAACAGGATAAGGAGAAGGGCGATGGCCTGCTCCCTGCCGTGGGAGATTGGGTTGCGCTGAGACTTGCCCCCGGGCACGATATGGGCGTTATCGAGCGCGTTTTGCCGCGCCGCACGGTGTTCGAGCGGTGGCGTGGGAAAAATCGCGGCGAGCGGCAGGTTCTGTGCGCGAACGTGGACGTGATTCTTGTCGTTCAGCCACTTGGCGCCGGCGAGGTGCTGCTTGGGCGTATCGCGCGGTCGCTCGTGCTCGCGGCAGACTGTGGCGCCGAGCCGATCGTGGTGCTCACCAAGGCGGATCGCTGCTCTGAGGAGGAGCGCGAGGGCGAGGTGGCTCGCGTGCGGCGCCTTGTGGGCGGCGGGGTTCGCGTCGTGGTGACGTCGTCCGCGACGGGAGAGGGCCTCGACGGCGTGCGCGCCTGTGTGCCCGCGGGTACCTGCTCCATGATTCTGGGAGAATCGGGTGCGGGCAAATCGACGCTGCTCAATACGCTGCTGGGGCACGATGCGCTCGAAACCGGTGCAGTACGTGCCCGTGACGATGCGGGCAGGCATACGACGGTCGCGCGCGTGATGGTCAAACTGCCAGGTTCTTGCGGTGTGGTGACGGATGCTCCCGGGCTGCGCAGCCTGCCCCTGGTGGGTCATGAGCGCGGGCTTGCCAGGGCGTTCCCCGAGATCGTCGAGGCGTCAAGAGGGTGCCGGTTCAACGACTGCACGCATACGCATGAACCTGGATGCTCGGTACGGGCTGCGGTCGAGGCGGGAGAGATTGACGAGTTGCGCCTCGAGGTGTTCAAGGGACTGGCGTCTGAGATGCGCGTAAGTGCGCAGAGTCTGGACCCTGATATCCACCTGTAGATTGGTCTTGTCGCGGTGTCTGGGATGCCGGGAGGCGCCGACGCGCTTGATCGGTGATGCATCGGTTCTTCCAAAAGATGAATACCTTTTTCGTTTCCTGTGCGTGCGGGGCTGGCTGAGTGGCCGCCTCGCTTCTTTTGCACTCGAGTAATGCATAAAGAAACAACTGAATAGAAGCTGGGCGTTTAGTTTTCCACCTGCGTTTTGTCAGCGGGTCTCTCACTTTATCGGGTTGATGCCTGCTCTGGATTGGTCCCTCGCGACAATGGCATCAAGGACGAAGTTCCTCACGATGGTTCAAGCGAGGGGGGCGGCAGATGAGGCATGGAAAGCGGTTGATCGCAAGCGTTGCGTCGGGTCTTCTTGCCGCTGCGCTGAGCCTGTGGTACGGAGCGTCCCTGCAGGCGGGGGCAGAGCAGGAACGACAGGAGATGCTCGCGGCATATGGAGGGGATCTTGTGAGCGTCTGCGTGGCGTCGCGCGACATCGATGCGGGTGAAACGATCGATGAAGGATGCGTGCGCGTTGAGGAATGGGTTGCAGGCATGCTCCCTTCCGGTGCGCTCACCTCGGTCGATGATGCGATCGGGAAGCAGGCGACCTCGGCGATTCCGGAGCAGGCGGTGCTCTGCCCCTTGTACTTCGAGACGAGAAGCGGGTCTTTGGATATACCCGAAGGCCGGGTTGCGGTCTCGGTGGGCGTCGACGCCGCCCATGCCGTGGGAGGCTCTATCGAGCCGGGCACGAATGTCGACGTCTATGTTTCCGCAAACGGCGTGGCCGATCGGTTATGCGGGGCGCATGTAATCGATACCAGCGCACAGGGGCAGGGAGCGGCGAGCGGAGATTTGAGCTGGGTAACGCTGGCCGTTGAGCCCGACCGCGTAACGGAAGTGCTGGCTGCAACGGCAAAGGGGACGATCGCTCTTGCGGCTCCTGGCGAGGGAGCCAATGCAGGCGCTTCAGATGATTCAGTAGATACCGAGGCTTCGAGCGATGCCGTCGGTGAAGGGTCCAGCGCGGCGAGCGCCGGTGCCCCGACGGATGAGCTGGACGAAGGGGGCGACGCGCGATGAAGGATGCGGTATGGCTTGCGTGCTGTCCGCGTAACGAACGCAGGATCGTTCAGCGTGAGATAGAGTCGCGAGAAGTGGGCGCGCGCCTGCTCTGGCTTGATGGGGTGCAGGCTCTCGGGGAGGTGCTTGCGGCATTATCCGAGCCGGTTGATGGCGTGGTAGTGCTGGACGACGAAGGCATGCACGATGAGCTGCTTGCCTTGCTGGCCAAGGTTGCGTCATCTCAGGTGTCGTGCCGTGTCGTCGTTATGGTTTCCGAGCTCGATCCAGCGTGGATCGCCCAGCTATTTCACGCGGGCGCAGCGGAGGTTGTGCCTGCTTCGAGGGAAGAGATGCGGCGCGGATGCGCTGATGGGGCATGCATGGAAAGGGATTGCAACCGCGAGGCTCAGACGCCGCCTCTCGATACCACGCCTGGGCTCGAGGTGCCTTGTGCACCCACGAGGCTTGCCTGTAACGCAACGGAAGCCGTTCACGAACCGGCGCCTCGGGTCCAGGATGGGTGTTCGCCGTCCTATACGCAAGATGACCTAGCCGATCTCGATGAGCCGGATGAGGTGCCTTTTGCGCCATGCCGCGCAGAAGACCTGCGGTGCATGGGAGGATTTCGAGCTGCGGGCCCGGATCATGCGGCGCCTGAACCGAGTGGCGAGGAGATTTCGCCGCGCGTGGACGCATCTCATGTGGAGGGCGCTAACGAACGTCGAGCGCCGGTAATCTGTGCGGTTTCCGGTGCAGGAGGGAGTGGAGTCACGACGCTCATCGCTGCGATGGCGGCTTGCTCTGCGCATGCCGGTCTTCGGACCGCCGTGCTCGACTTGGACCTCATGTTCGGCAACCTTTACGAGCTCTTTGGCGTAGAAACGCTGCATGACCTTGGTTTGCTTGCGAACCAAGCGGGAAGCGCCCCGTTGGATGAGGCTGCGATCGTGAGGTCTTCGATGCGCGTGGGGCCCGGGCTAACGCTGTGGGGTCCCATCGCCACACCCGAGCGTGCGGAACTGCTTGGGCGCGCGGTCGAGATGCTCATCGGCGTTCTTCGACGGGAATCGGATGTCGTATTCGTTGACACGTCCCGCACGTGGACTGATGCCGTGGCGGGGGCGGTTGCAGGCTGCGATCGTTGCCTTATGGTATGCGGCCATGCGGTGGGCGCGGTGACGGCGCTCGAGCGAGCGGTGAGCATGGTCAGCCGGCTAGGCGTTCCGCGGACGCGTATGGTCTGCGTCGTAAATCGCTTCGGGCAGCGCGCCTGCACCGAAGAGGAGGCGATGCGCCTGGAGATGGCGGCGTCGCTGAGCGCGAAGACGCGCATCCCCGACGGGGGAAGTACGCTCGCATCGCTTCTCTCGTTTGGACGCATAGAGGATGCCGTGCGCGCTCAGGATGCGTTCGGCAGAAGCATCCATGCGTTTACCCGCAGCTTGCTGCGTGAGCTTGGTTGCTCGATAGGTGCCGATGTGCCAGACAGTGTCCAGGAGGTTTCTGCGCGGCCTCGCCTGCGGTTGCCTTGGAAGAGGCCCGGTGAGGCCTCGTGAGCGTCTTTGAACGATTTGAGCGCGTAAGAAGGAGCGAGGGCCAGCTCGATTCGGGCGGGCGAGGTCACGCGCTGCGGGGAAGGGCGTCGCGCTCTCTTCGCGCCATTGTGCGAGATGCGAAGCGCGACATGCTCGACCGCGTGGGGTTTGCCGAGGTGGCGCGTTTAGCTCGAGATTCCGACACGAGGCATTCTCGCGAAGAGCTGCGTCCCGCGGTGGAAGCGGTGATTAACGCACGAGATACGGGAGAGCTCAGCCAAGAGGACCGTGAAGAGGTCGTGGTCGAGGTCTTGGACGATGTAGTAGGGCTTGGGCCGCTCCAGCCCCTCATCGAAGACGATTCGGTCACAGAAATAATGGTCAACGGATGCATGTCGACATACTTTGAGCAGGCGGGAACGCTGCATGCCATGGGGAGGCTCTTTGATGATGACGAGCAGATTCGTATTCTCATCGATCGCATTATCTCTCCTTTGGGTAGGCGTATCGACGAGCGGAGTCCCATCGTCAATGCGCGCCTGAGCCAGGGCTACCGCGTTAACGCGGTGATTCCACCCATCGCGATCGATGGGCCCATCCTCACCATCCGTAAGTTTTCCGATCGCATCAGTTCGCTCAAAGAGCTCGTTGACCTGGGCTCTCTGCCCGAATGGTATGCGCAGCTTCTCTCGTGTGCGGTATCGCTCCGCCAGGACCTTGCGGTTGCCGGCGGCACGGGGTCGGGCAAGACCACGCTGCTCAATGCTCTGTCATGCGAGATTCCCGTAGGCGAGCGCATCGTGACGATTGAGGATTCCGCAGAGCTCAAGTTCTCGCGGCACCCGCATGTGGTGAGACTCGAGGCCCGTGCGGCATCGATAGAGGGGGAGGGTGAGGTGACGATACGAGACTTGGTAACAAACGCCCTGCGCATGAGGCCCGACCGCATCGTGGTAGGAGAGGTGCGAGGAGCGGAATGCATCGATATGCTGCAGGCCATGAACACCGGGCATGACGGATCGCTCACGACCTTGCACGCGGGAACCGAGGAGGAAGCCGTCGTGCGCCTCACGCTGCTCGCGCGTTACGGCATCAATCTTCCCTCCGAGCTTATCGAAGAGCAGATCGCGATGGCGCTCGATGGAATCGTCATGTCTGAACGCCGGGCCGATGGCAAGAGATTCGTGTCGTCGTATTCAGGGGTGGCGAGAGGAGCGGGGGGAGGCGTTGAGCTTGAGCAGTATGTGACCTTCGACCGGGCGGCCGGAGCGTGGGAGCTTGTGCGGGAACCGCCGTTTATCGCCCAAGCGCTCGAGGCTCATGTTCTTACAGAAGAGGAGGTATCGGCATGGCGCGATATATGCCCTTCGTGATCGGGGCGCTTGTGGCTGTGTGCACGGCCTGCCTGTTTGGCTGCTTTTCGGTAGGGGGCGTGCCAGGGCGCTCCGTGCCTACCTCTGCGGGCGCACGACAAGTCTCGGTAGCAGGGATGAAAGAGGGGCTGCTCGCTTTCTCCAGAAGGCTGGGCGAGATGGTTCCGCAACAGATCTCGGGAAATTCCGTGGTACGGCGTTGCGTGATGGAGATTCCTTTCGATGGTGGAGACTACGTTACCAAGCTTGGCATGCTGTTGTGCGCCGATGCTGCCTGCGGCCTTGCGGGGGCTATCGTCTCGTTCTCTTTGTGGGGGTTCGCCGCATGCCTTGTGGCGTTTTGGGGCGTTCTGGGCTTACGGTCATCTCGAAGGACGCGCTCGGAAGAGCGGCGCATAGAGGCAGAGATGCCGGAGGCGTTCGCCGCGCTTGCCATCGCGCTCGGTTCGGGGCACTCGCTTGCCCAAGGCATGCGCTTCGTGGGAAGTCATGCTCAAGAGCCGGTGAAATCGGAGTTCACGAGGGTATCGCACGCGATAGATTGCGGGGTTGCCGCAGCGTCGGCACTTGACGATTTGCTCGAACGTCTGCCTGCCCCCGGGTTGGGATTCGTATCGCTCGCTTTGAAGATATCCCAGCGCACGGGCGCTCCGCTGCGCGACCTACTCGCAGATGCCGCGGAGATGGTGGGCGAACGCATGGAGCTCGCGCGCCGGCTCGATGTGAAAACGTCTCAAGCACGTATGTCGGCGCGCTTGGTGGCCCTCATGCCGGTGGCGATGGTCGGTCTGCTCACACTGCTCTCAGGCGACTTCAGGGCGGGCCTTGCAACGCCCGTTGGGGCTGGCAGCGTGGCCGTTGCCCTTGCCTTAAACCTGCTTGCGTGGTGGATCATCCGGCGCATGATGGAGGTTGATGTGTGATGTCCGCATCGTGGTTGGGGCCTTGCGCGGTCGGCGGTGCATGGGCAACGTTCCTGTGGCTTTTTCAGGGGGTCGAGCCGGGTGAGCGACAGAAGGCTCTGGCCAGGATGGTTGCAGTTGGCAAGGCGATTGCGGGAAGGGCGTGCTCTGTGAGAAGCCGGCTCGTAGAGCTAGTTCCGCTTGCACCCGACGCTGCTCGCGGCCGAGCGTCCCTTGGAGAGATCTCCGAAATGATCGATGTTGTACGGCTCGGGCTGTCTGCAGGGCTTTCATTTGATGCTGCGCTCGAGTTGTATTGCGCCAATCGGGCCGGGCGACTCGCGGACCTTTTGAGTGAAGCACGCATGTCGTGGCAGATGGGTCTTGGAACACGCGAGGAGGAGCTTTCGAGGGTCGCCCGCATGCTGGGTGAAAGGGCCTTGGAGTCGTTTGCCGCAACGGTCTCACAGGCGCTCGGGCTGGGTGCCCCGCTGAGCGAAACGCTTGCCGGGCAAAGTAGGGAAATCAGGTTGGCGCATCGGGCCGATGTAGAGCGAGAGATCGAGCGTATTCCGGTCAAGTTGCTCATACCCACCGGAACGTTGATTCTACCAGCGCTCTTGCTGTCAATCGTGGGTCCGCTGCTCGCTGCGAGCGGCATGTTGTAAGGAGGGTGCTCATGAAGGGTTGGCTGAGGATTCAACGGGGCTACCGAAGGGCCATTGAAAGCGGAGGGTTGTGGTTTTCCATGAAAAGGGACATCATTCGCGTGCGCGTGATGCATGCCATAAACAGGCGGCTGGGCGAAGCAAGCAGGCTGGTTGCAGAAGAAAAGGCGCAGGGAACGACGGAGTACGCCATATTGGTTGGCGTATTAGTTGTAATCGCAATAATTGCGATCATCGCATTCCGGGATAGGGTTAGCGAGCTCTGGAATGCCATATCAGACGGCATTAACAGTTTGTAGCGCGTCGAATGCGTGGGCGTGGCAAAGACTTCGTGCGCTCGCAGGGAAGATTGCGGGCAACAGCTGGGGACGGGCTGCGCACCGGCGGTTCTCTCAGAACGCGGCTTGCTTGGTGCGCCGCCCCCTTGCTCTGCCTTGCGGTGATTGCTGCCTCTCTGTTGGGGTTTGGGGCGATTGCGCATGGACGGTCAGAGGGTGCGGCGGCGCATGGGGAGGTGTCGTCTGCTGTTGAAGAGGGTGCCCAGGGGGAACGTGCTTCTAGCGGCGAAGGCTCTGCCGACACATCCGCTCGAGCCGATGACGCAGGAGGAGATGACGCCGCATATGGTCAGGATTCTTTGTTGGGGCGTTCGGGTGCGGGGGAAGAGGAAGCGGGCGCCGGCGATTCCCATGCTTCGACAGCCACTTCGCTTCTCGCCGAGTTGGATCGGCTTTCGGCGGATCGTGAGGCGGGAGAAGGCCAGGTGGCGGTTGAGCTTCGCATGGACGAGGGACTTGTTCCTGCAGCCCGCTCTGTGCTCCAGGTGTATCAGGGTGTCGAAGGCGCTCACCTGTATTCCAGTGGCTACCTCGACCTAAAGGGAAATGCTTGGGGCGCTATCGTTCAGGCTCGTTCTGGCTGCATTGATGTGGTTACGGTGGCCGTCTTGGAAGAAGATTCGGCTTCGACGGTGCGTGCGGTTCGGATGTTCGCTACAGACGATGCAGAGGATTAGGTTCGGGCGAGAGGGGGCCATTCCAAGCGTGTCGCCGGTGCGGGCGCTTGCTGGGTTCGGTCTGGTGAGGGGGCATCTTGGGGAGGGAGATATGGACGATAGAAAGCGCCGCGCAATCGTCCTGCGCGAGATTGCCGAGGAATCATGTGCCCAAGCAACGCTTGAGTATGCTCTCACCGTTATCGCTTTCATGGCGATGGTCTCGGGCTTGGCGTTGCTTTGGCATGCGGGTGCGGACGGAGCGCTCGCACGCGCAGTCGAAGAGGCAGCATCGCATGCGCTGGATGGGTTGGGGTTGCTGGATATCTCGCTGTATTAGGCAGGGGTTGCGGCGGCCCGGGGCGTCAGCCGCCTTGGGCGCGGCGCGTGAAGAGCGCGCTCAGGCAACAGTGGAAGCCGCGGTGCTCCTGCCGGTCTTCCTCACCCTGCTGCTTCTCGCCGCGCAGCCCGTTTGCGTGCTGTACACGCGCGCCGTGATGGAGTCTGCGGCGGCGGAAACAGCGCGACTGATGGTTACAGCTGAAGGAGAAACGGATGAGAGCATTCGGGCATTCACTCTGAGGCGTCTGGCAGCTGTGCCCGATATCTCGATATTCCATGCAGGTGGTCCGCTCGCATGGGATATCGAGATGCAGACGGCATCGAGCGGGGACGGCGAGGTGATGGTCTGCATTACGGGTGCGATAACGCCGCTGCCGGTAATCGGAGCCTTCGCGCACGCATTCGGTGCGGTGAACGGCCAGGGAGATGTGGAGATGTCGGTCCGGGCGAGCTATGACGGCAGGCCGAGTTGGCTGGAGGGCGATTATGGAACGTGGACGCAGCGCTGGGATTGATCTGTTTCTTGAAGACGGCGCGTATACGACGCTCACCTCTGCGGTGTCGATTCTCGTGATTCTCTCTTTGCTGTTTGCCATCGCGAGCGGGATTTGGAGCATGTCACGCGCCGGAGATACCCAGGTGGCGGCCGATGTGACCGCGCTTGCCGGGGCGAACGTCGTGTCGTCGTATCACACGGCGGCAACGGTGCTGGACGCCTCGGTGCTGAGCATGGGGCTTGCGGGGCTCTGCGTAACAGGTGCCGGGCTGGTTGGGCTCTTGATTCCAGGCGTGAACGCAGTTGCTCCTCAGACGATCAATGCGGGATTGCGCATGCTTGAGGCCCGCAACAAGTTGGCAACCTCGGCCTCGAAGGGGCTAAAGGCACTCGAGTCGTCGTTGCCGCTTGTCGTTGCTGCAAGCGGCACACGCGCGTGCGCGGTTCAGGGAAGCGATGAGGTGGTGTTTACGGGGACCGCGCTTGCCGTGCCGCTTTCGTCTGGTTCCGATTTCCCCGCGCTTGAAGGGGAGCAGGTTTCCACGGAAGGCATCGAGAACGCTGCAGGAGAGCTCGACGAGGCCGCCCAAGAGCTCTCTGCAGCTGCAGAGGAGACGGCGAAGGCAAAAGAGGAGGCTTGGCTTGCCGATTGCGGCAGCGAAGGGCGGAACATGCAAGAACGTGCCGGGAAGCTCTCGGCGCTTTCCGGCACGGAAAACCCCGACTACGCCTCGAGCATCACCTGGGAGCCCGAGGTCGCGCTCAATCGAACGCGGTCATATTACGCCTGGCGTCTCGAGCACGACGAACCGGAGAGCGCAAGCGTCGAGGCGGCTGCCGATTCCGCTGCCCGTAAGGCGTTCTATCGATATGCGGTCGATCATTTTCGAAGCGCCCATGTCGTTGAGTCTGGCGGCAGGGTGACATCGACGGCGGAGCTCTTGCCGCGCAATACCGATGAGGTCCGCAAGACAACGCTCTATACCGAGAGCGTGTGGCCAACGACTCGCGAAGGAAGCGGGTTTGTTCTTCATTATGGGGAAACGTGCCCCGGAGCTGAGGGTGCCGCCGGACCGTTGCGATCTCTTGCCGATGTCGAGACGGGAGCGGTTCGTGAGTGCCCTGTGTGCCATTTCGGGATCGGCGATGTTGGAAGGGTCCCTGCTGCATCGACTTCGATTGACAACGGCTACGAATACCATTTGCGCGCCTTTACCGAGGCTCTCGATGCATACGTATCATGCCGAAATCGGGAGCTCGAGCTTGAGCGGGCGGCGCAAGGTGCGGCGGAAACGGCCGGCGACGCCTTCGATGAGGCGCTTTCGGTTCTTTCGACAAAGCGGCCGCGCATCGCTCCTCCCGGAAGATATGGCGTGGTTTCCCTTGTGGTGTCGGGCGAGCTGTCTTCCCCGGACGGCCTTGACTCAACGTTCGCCGAAAGCCCGAGCCTGTCGCGACGGGGTGCGCTGTCCGCTGCCGTGCTCGCGCCCGATGCCGCGACCAATACGAATAACGTCTTGTCGTCGTTCTTCAGCTCTCTTGAGCATAGGACAGGCGGAGGCGGTGCGGTTGGATTGATTGATGACGTCATGGGGTTATGGGGCTCGCTGCTCGTTTCGTACGGGGATGTGAGTGCCGGGCTATCGGCGCTCATGGATGATCTTATCGGCGGGCTATCCGCTGTTGGGATGGGCCCCATAGCGTCATGGCTGAGTGACCGGATTGACAGCGCGGTGCGCGGCCTTGGCTTCGAGCCGGTAGACCTGAGTTCGCTTAAGCCGGTTCTTACCGATAGCGGTAATGTTCTCTCCCATGCAGATGTTCCTGCCCTAGCTAACGCTCAGGAGCTTTTGCGCTCCATTCCCTTGGGAACGACCGACCCCTCGGCGCTGTTGCAGGCGCTTCAGTACGAGGTTGGCGAAGAGGTTTTGTCCGCGTCTTTCACGATCGCGGAGATTCCCCTGCCGGGCGGAGGGTCAATTCCCCTCACCATACGCCTTTCGGATGTGGTCGGGCCGGCGGAGGGCAAACCATGATGCGCCTGCGATCACATTCGCGTTTGCTTGCGATGGTGCGCGGGAAGTGCGCTGCGCCCTCATGGCTGCGACATAAGGGTGGCATATGGCTGGCGTTCACGGGCCGAGCCAATCATCGTTGCAGCTTGGTAGGGGAAGAGCGCGCGCAGGCGACTGTTGAGATGGCAGTCGTCGTCCCCGTACTTCTCGTTCTCGCGCTCATCGTATACAACATCATGTTGTTTGTGGCTGCGACAGCTCGGTTCGATCGAATCGCCCCCGATATCGTGGCCGCGCATGCCGTCTCTCCTTCGGGAGAAAGCGATGGCTCGACGGATGACAGCGTGGGTGTGATCGAATCCCAGATAGAGGGTGCCATGGCCGGCTACGACGTGGAGATTGAGGTGACGTGCACCGAAGGGGGAGCTAGTTCGGGGGATGACCTCCTCACCCTGATTGGGGGCTTGCGAACCTATCGATGTTCGATGCGCATGAGGCCTTGGCCGAGTTCTCTTTCCATTGCGGGTGTCGACCTCGGTGCGCCGGTCGCGTTGGCGCATCATCGCGATGTGACGGTCGATCCCTGGAGGCCGGGGGTGGTGATGTGATGCAGAGAGGGAGTCGCTCGCACATAAAGAGGCTTGCGAGGTCCAATCGTCTCGATGAGCAAGAAATCCGTCGCGTTGTGCGGCGCCTGGGCTGGGACGATCGCATGGTCATCATCGCGGCAAGCCCGCTACGCCGGCTGCTTGGTTTGGCGGCGTGCGTTCCATCAAAGATAGATGGGCTGGATGATGCTTCGATCGTCATGGTGTTTCCGAGCTGCGCGTCGGTGCATACATGGTTTATGCGACGGGCGATTGATATCGTTTTCGCAGGCCCTGAAGGCGAAGTGTTGGCTCGGTTCGATGGCGTTCCGCCGTGGCGCATTCGGTCGCGCCAAGGGGCTTGGTATGCAATTGAGCGGTTCTCTGCGGGTTGATAGCGGCGCCCGGTGGCAACAGCGGTTTTGCAGATTGATGGCGGTACCCGGAAAGATGATGTGAGAAGTCGCTGAGCGGAAAGCCTCCCCGCAGCATGCCGGGTCGCGGATTGGGCGGAAAACAAGAACGGCCCCGTTTCCGGGGCCGCAAACTTCGAAGGTGGTCAGAGAGGGATTCGAACCCCCGACACGAGGATTTTCAGTCCTCTGCTCTACCAACTGAGCTATCTGACCGGGTGCTGTAAGCAGGACAGCTCGATAACTATACCAAATCGACGGTAAGCGTCAAGTCAAAATATGCGATATCGAACAAAGTTCGTTCCATGGCGCTATACTCATAGTTCACCTAGGTGCGTTAGGCGAGTAAAACGCGGCAAGCAAGATGGTTTTCGGATTGAATAGATCGAGCGCACCGTTGATGAGGAGAGGGAAGCGATGGAGCGAATCCGTGGAGTCAACCTTTCGGGATGGTTCATACCCGAGCCGTGGGTCACCCCCTCGCTGTTCGCCGCCACAGGTGCTTCGAACGAAGTTGAGCTGCAGGTCGCGCTCGGCTCGGTTGCCTACAACGAGCGCATGCGCCAGCATTATGAGACGTTCATCACCGAGGATGATTTCCGCCGCATGTCGGCTATTGGCCTCAATGCAGTGCGCCTGCCGGTGCCGTGGTACGCCTTTGGCTCTCAGGGTGATGGCGAGGTCTACATCCCGCTCGTCGATTATATCGACCGTGCCTTCGAATGGGCGAAGAAGTTCGGTATGCAGGTGCTGCTCGATTTGGCAACGGTTCCGGGCGGCCAAGGAGATTCGAATAATTCTCGGAGCACGCCGGAATCCACGGTCGATTGGCATTCCTCGGCCAACGGGCGGCACATCGCTCTCGGTGTGCTCGACCGCCTGGCTACGCGATATGGCATGCGCGCGGAGATCATGGGCATCGAGCTGCTCGACTCGCCCATCATGAGCGTGCGCAAGAACCTCTTCACCACGACCGATGGCATACCGAGTCACTACTTGCGGAACTTTTACCGCGACGCCTACGGAATCGTGCGCATGCACATGCCTGAAGAGAAGATGGTAGTTTTCTCGGCCTCTGGCTATCCGTCTGCATGGAAGCATTTCATGCGGGGCGACCAGTATAAGAACGTGTGCATGGACGTTCACCTGTACCATTACCGCGATGAGATGGCGATTGACATCACGACGCCCAAAGGCCTCTCGTCTGCGATCGCGCGCAACAGGCGGCTGATTAAAGAGGCTCGTGCGGCGGGTTTCCCGGTCATCGTCGGCGAGTGGTCCGGAGCCGCTGTGTTCTCGAACGTGTCGGTCACGCCCGAGGGCCGCGCAGCATACGAGCGCGTGTTCATCTCGAACCAGATGGCTTCGTTTGCGGATGCCTATGGCTGGTTCTTCCAGACTTGGAAGACCGAGAAGCGCATAGCGGCATGGGACGCCCGCGCTGCGCTCGGTACGCTCGAGCGCGCGATGCTCGACTAGCGAAACCTCATAGACGTTATGGCTAACCAGGGAAAACTCTTCATTGTAGGAACGCCAATCGGCAATTTGGGCGACCTCTCGCCCCGAGCGGTCGAGGCGTTCCGCGCGGCCGACGCCGTGTGCTGCGAAGATACGCGTGTGACGGGGAAGCTGCTCTCGGCGGCGGGCGTGTCGCGGCCGCTCATTCGCTGTGACGAGAACGTGATTGCTGGGCGCGCCCCTTCCTTGGTCGATCGCATGCTGGCGGGCGAGACGCTCGCCTTTGCATCCGATGCGGGCATGCCGGGGGTGTCGGACCCCGGGCAGGTGCTCGTGGACGCGGCGCGAGAGGCGGGCGTGTCGGTGGAGGTCGTTCCCGGTCCGGTGGCATGTGTGACAGCGCTTGTTGCATCGGGCATACCTTGTGACCACTTCTTTTTCGAAGGGTTCCTGCCGCGTAAGGCGGGCGAGCGCGTGCGACGCCTGCAGCAGCTCATGACGGTGCCGGGAGCGCTTTTGTTCTATGAGTCTCCCCATCGCGTCGCGGCAACGCTCGAATCCGTGGCCGGCGTGTTCCCGACGCGCGTTGCGGCGCTTTGCCGCGAGCTGACAAAGCTGCATGAGGAAGTGCTCCGCGCTCCCGCGCCAGAGCTCGCTTCGCAGGTAGCGGATCGTATCGAGGCGGGCGTGCCGGTGCGCGGGGAGTGCGTGGTCGTGGTGGCTCCGCCGAGTGCGGAGGAGCAGGCCGAGATGGCCGCCCGCACAGCGGCGGGCATGAGCGTGCTTTCCGTGGATGGAGCCGCGCCAGATCCCGAGGAGGCTTTGCGCGCGGATATCGCCGAGGGGCTCGCTTCGGGGGAGCCGGCCAATGCCCTGGCCAAGCGCCTCGCCCAGAAGTACTCTCGCCGCAAGCGGGAGGTCTACGCCCTCATCCTCGCATCAGAAGGCGCGATGTGATAAATCGAACCCGGTTTGTTTTATCACTCTCTCAGATTGAGGCAGAATGATAAAACAAACCGGGTTCGTTTTATCATTCTGCGCCCAACGTTCGCCTGCGGTATCATTATCCCCTGCACGTCAGCCCGTCATGAGGGAGAGGACCGCACCGTTATGGAGCATTCGAAGCCTTCGTATTACATCACGACACCCATTTACTATGTCAACGCCAAGCCGCACCTGGGCACGGCGTACTGCACCGTTCTTGCCGACGTGCAGGCTCGTTTCCAGCGCGCATGCGGTAAGGACGTCAAATTCCTTACCGGCATGGATGAACATGGCGAGAAGGTTGCCGAGGCGGCCGAGAAGAACGGGTTCGATTCTCCGCAGGCATGGTGCGACTCCATGGAGCCCGCCTTCCGCGATCTGTGGGAGACGCTCGAGATTTCTAACGACGACTTCATTCGCACCACGCAGCCTCGCCATATTGCGAGCGTGCAGAAGTTCCTGCAGGCATTGCTGGATCGGGGTTATATCTACAAGGGCTCGTATGATGGCTGGTACTGCCGTCCGGAGGAAACCTACTTCACCGAGACGCAGGTGCGCCACCATGAGGAAGACCGCGTGGCGGCTGGAGAGTCTCCGGCCGATCCGGCGCATCCGCTCTGCCCGGATTGCGATCGCCCGCTCGAGCGCATCGAGGAGGAGAGCTGGTTCTTCAAGCTTTCCGAGTTCCAGCAGCCGCTCCTCGACTTCTACGAGGCCCATCCCGATTTCATTCAGCCGGAAACGCGCAAGAACGAGGTCATCTCGTTCGTAAAGGGCGGTCTCAAAGACCTTTCCATCAGCCGCTCCACATTCGATTGGGGCGTGCCGTTCCCCTTTGACGACAAGCACGTTGCCTATGTGTGGGTCGACGCGCTCATCAACTACCTTTCTGCCGTTGGGTATGGTGCCGAGGGCGATGAGGCTGCCGACAGCCTCGCGTTCCGCTGGCCCGCGCAGGTCCATGTGGTTGGCAAGGACATCATCCGCTTCCATTGCGTCATTTGGCCGGCGCTCCTCATGGCGGCGGGCCTGCCGCTGCCCGAGCGGGTGTTCGTTCACGGCTTCTTGACCGTGCGCAACGAGGAGACGGGCAAGGCCGAGAAGATGTCGAAGAGCCGCGGCAACGCTATCGCGCCGGAGGAGGTCATCGATCTTCTGGGTGTGGAGGCGTACCGTTATTACTTCATGAGCGATGTCGCGCACGGCACGGATGCACCGATCAGCTGGGGCCGCATGCGTCAGGTTTACAACGCCGATTTGGCCAATAGCTGGGGAAACCTCGTAAGCCGTACGCTCAACATGAGCATGAAGTACTTCGATGGGTGCTCGCCGGCGCGCCCGGTGGACCTGGGCGGCGCATCGCCTGTGCGCGATGCCTGCGAGGGCGTGTTCGACCGTTATGCGCAGGCGATGGAGGCTATGGACTACGGCACCGCCGCATCCGAGGTGCTTGCGATTGTCTCGGCCGCTAACCACTACATCGAGGACACGGCGCCGTGGGCGCTTGCAAAAGACCCCGAGAAGGCCGGTGAACTGGCGAGCGTGATTTGGAATCTGCTCGAGGTCATCCGCATCGCGAGCGAGCTCTATGATCCGTTTATGCCGAAGATCTCGGCCGAGGTTCGTCGCCGCCTGGCGCTCGATCCGGAGCCGTCGCGCGACCTTCGTGATGCCTGCGAGTGGGGCGGCCTGGTGGGTGGCCAGCCCGTCGAGAAGGGCGAGCCTCTCTTCCCGCGCTTGGTCGACTAGCCGCAACGGAACGCCTGCCGCTTTGCTCAGGTCGGCAGCATTGCGTTTTTTTTGGTTCTGGTTTGCTGCGCCCTTCTGCGCCGAATTGCAGGAGGGCGCTTACATGGTATCGGTGTTTTTAGATTGGAAAAGCCGATCTTGGCTAAAAATGTCGATTTATGGCGCTCGGTGTCGCGGGGATAGCGATGGATGCCGCGGTTTGGAGCCAATCTCCTGAGCTTTATTGATGCTTTTGCGGCTTTTGGCTGGTTCAAGGGGCGATCGGACTGCATAGTGTGGGCTACGCTGCCATTCCCAGCGCCATAAATCGACATTTTTAGCCAGAATCGGCTGAGGACGATGCTTTTGCGCGAAGCGCCGCGATGAAAGGAGCTCCCATGACCATATCTCCGCTTGCCAGCCTCTCCGCTACGCGCGAGCTGCTTAATGAGTTTGGCCTCGCCACCAAGCATCGCTTCGGGCAGAATTTCCTCATCGACAACCATGTGATCGAGCGCATCTGCGAGTTGGCGGAGCTTACCGGCACGGAGCGCGTGCTCGAAGTGGGGCCGGGCATCGGAACGCTTACGCTGGCGCTCGTGCAAGAAGCGGCGCGTGTCGTATCCATCGAGATGGACAGCGCGCTCGAGCCGGTGCTCGATGCGCACGCGGCAGACTATCCCAACTTCCGCTACCTCATGGGCGACGCTCTTCGCGTGTCGCCAGAGCGCATCGTGGAGGCAGCGGGCGCCCCGCCGACGCATTTCGTGGCGAATCTACCCTACAACGTGGCAGCGACCATCATCTTGGACTTCTTTGAGAAGATGCCCGACCTCGAGCGCGCCGTCGTGATGGTGCAAAAGGAGGTCGCCGACCGCATCTCCGCACAGCCCGGCAGCAAAGACTACGGGGCCTACACCGTCAAGCTTTCGCTCTTTGCACAGGTAACTGGCCGGTTTGAGGTGCCCCCGCGCTGCTTCATGCCAGCCCCGCACGTCGATTCCGCCGTGGTGCGGCTCGATCGCCTTGGGTGCGAAGCGGAGGGCCTTGTTGCGAGCGCCGACGCTGGCTTCGTGCAGGCACAACATGGCTCAGATACAGCGGACTTCGTTTCCAAGGTGTGCCGAGTGGTCGACGCGGCGTTCGCGCAGCGACGCAAGACCATCAGGAATTCCATGGGATCAAACGGGTTTGCCAAAGATGCGCTCGACGCCGCATTCGAGGCCACGGGTATCGCGCCGACCTCTCGTGCCGAGACGCTCTCAACCGAGCGATTCGTTGCGCTTACCCAGGAACTTGCTCGCCTGGGTGGGCTGCCCGAACCGGGAACGCGGGGCAGGGGAAACCGATGACTTCCGCGCCGCTTTCGTTCGCCAAAACGGTCAAGAAAAAGCAGCGTTCCTTTGAGCTTCCCGCACCCACGGCCCCGCTCGCCGATACCCATGCGCACCTCACCTGTTTCTGGAACAAAACGCCCGCCGAGGTGCTTGCACGCGCCGCTCGCGCGGAAGTGCGTTCGCTCGTTACGCTCTGGGACCCCATCGCAGACGACTTTGATTCCTTTCCTGCATTTCGCGCATGGCTTGCCGAACAGCTCGCCGTGGCGCGTGAGCAGGCGGAGCTAGATGGCTCGCCCCTCGACCTTTTCGATAACGTCCGATTCCTTGCGGGTGTGCATCCCTATGGAGCACTCGATTTCATGAGCCGGGAATCCCAGGTGCTCTGCCAGCTCCGCGAGGCGCTTTTAGATCCGCTGTGCGCGGGGATAGGCGAGATTGGTCTCGACTACCACTTCGACGCGGATGACAACATCGAAGCGGCTCCGCATGACGTTCAGATTGCTTGCATGGAATCGCAGCTCGCGCTTGCCAGCGAGAACGGGGTTCCCGTCGAGCTGCATCTGAGAAACGATGCGGGCGACGAAGCTCGCGAGGCGCACGCAGATGCCTACCGCGTGCTGCAAGAGCACGGCGTGCCGCAGGCTGGCTGCGTGCTCCACTGCTTTACTGAAGACCTGCCCACTGCGGAGCGCTTTTTTGGTCTTGGCTGCTATATAGCGTTCGGCGGGGCTGCGACGTTCAGGCGCAACGAGGGCATTCGCGAGGCATTCGCCGCCTGTCCGCTCGATCGCATCCTGTTCGAAACAGATTGTCCTTATATGGCCCCCGAACCCATTCGAGGGGTGGAGTGCGAGCCCGCGATGATCGGATTCACCGCCGATGCGCTCGCCCACGACCGTGCCGAGCGCACGGGCGAGGCCCCCACAGCCATCGCGCAGGCAGCATACGATAACGCCCGCGCGCTCTTCGCCTGAAACGCATCGTGAATCGCAGACACCGGGTGTTGGCGTTTCAATGCGATCGTCTTCGATCGCGCCGAGCGTGCGGGCGAAGACCCTGGACTGGTCGCGCGTGCCGCATGGGAGAACGCACGCCGTCTGTTCTACTAAATCGATGCCTCCAGAGCGGGTATAACAACTGCACGAAACGATGCTGAGAAGCGGGGGCTTTCCATGGCGAAGACAAAGGGTGCAAAATCGGCGGCGAAAGAGGCAGAGAAGAGTGCTCGCAAGCGCGCGAAAGCTAGCAGGAAGATGAGGGAACGGGCGGATGCATCGCTCGATGCCGATGCCCGCGTAAGCGAGGAAGCCCGGCGCAAGGCATTGAAGCGCGAGCTGAAGAAACACGGGAAGGCGAAGAAGGACGCGCGTGCCATCATACGAGAAGAGGCGCGCGAGCATGCCGAGGCCAGCAAGGCCATTCGCAGGGAAACCGATCGAGCCATCAAGAGCATTGCCGCTCAGGCGGCTGTTGATGCGGCGAATACTGCCGCCCAGACCGCCGCGCGCGCGGCGCAAGAGGCGGCGCGCCACCTCTCGCCGCGCTACTCTGCCCCACGTCCTGTCGCGGGGCGCACGGCGCTGGGGTCGTGGGACCTGCACAATCACTCGGTCTTCTCGGACGGCTCTTGTACGGTCGACGAGCTCATTGCTGGGGCGCGGGCGGCAGGCCTCACGCGCATTGCCATTACCGATCACGACTGCCTCTCCCAGCTCTCCTTTATTCGCGCGAGGTCGCGCGAGCTAAGTTTTCCGGTGCTTGCGGGCGTCGAGGTGTCGGCGCACGATCCGGCGACGGGGCGCAAGGTGCACGTCCTGGGCTTTGGGCTGGAGGCGACCGCAGACGGTTCAGGGCCGGTTGAGCGGCTCGTCGCGCCCACGCTGTTCGCGCGCACGGCGACCAGCCTATGGCAGGCATGGGTACTCAAGCGCGAAGACGTTGAGTTCTCCGGTCACAGGCTCTCGTTCGACGAGGTGTACGATGTCGCGAGGGCAAGCACGGGCATCTACAAGCAGCACATCATGGAGGCCCTCACGCGGCGCCCGCATACCGACCCCGATTACCAGTTCTGCTATCAATGCTGGTTCAAGGGAGATAGCCCGGCGAATCGCACCGTCGAATATCCGACGGCGGTCGAGGCGGTGCGCGCCATCCGCGAGCAAGGGGGCGTGCCGGTTCTTGCGCATCCGGGGCAGACGAAGTCGTGGGCCATCGTTCCGGAGCTCGTTGGCGCAGGGCTCATGGGTATCGAGGCGTTCCATCCGGACCACGGGCCCGTTGAAGAGGGGCTGGCATTCGAGCTTGCCGAGCGTCTTGGCCTCTTCGTGACGGGCGGCAGCGACTACCATGGCAAGTACGGTAGCTCTCCCGCGCTGGGAACGAGCTTCGTGTGCCCAGAAGAGGCGGGGAGCAAGGTCGAGGGGCTGTTTGCCAGCGAGGCCGCGCTTTCGTAGCTCGCATTCACGCGCATGCTGCGCCTTGGGCGCGGGGTGATGGCCCCGGTTTCTGCTGCGCCTTGAGCGCGGGGAGATGGCCCCGGTTTCTGCTACGCTTTGGGCGCCGGGCACTGGGGCCGGGCGATAATCTCAATCTCCGCTACGCCTTGGGCGTCGTGGCGATGACCTCGGTTTCTGCTACGCCCGGCTCTCCCGTGAAGAAGCGCGTGAAGCGGTCGAACTGCACAAGGAGCCATTCAAGCGGCGAGGGGCCCCGGACTTCCTCTGCGGCTACGAGCTCAACGGAGGCGAGCTCCGTTTCTCCCTGACAAAGCGCGAGGGTTCCTGCATGGTCGCCGCGCTGCACGTCGCCAGAAAAATCGACGGTATCGACCTTGAGCGAAATATCGCCCTCGAGGTCGAAGTAGCTAACGGTAGCGTTGGCGTCGGCAACGGTGGCGTCGACGGTCTTGTCGGTCCAATCCGTATCGGTCACGCGCGCAATGAGCGGGTCGCCGTCGGGCGTGAGCTTGCTGCTCTCAAAGAGCGGAACGGTTTTGAGGTGCTCGTAGTACCAGTTAGCGAGCGTTAGGGTGTTGCTGAAGCGGGAATCGTTGTCGCTGCAACCCAAGACAACGACGTAGACCTCTTTCCCGTCGCGCTGGAACGTTCCCACAAAGCAGGTTCCCGCATCGTAGGTGGTGCCTGTCTTCCCGCCCACGTTGCCCTCTTGTCCAAGGATGTCGTTGCGCACCTTGAAGGTGACCTCGCGCTCGGCGCCGTCGGCGCCGGTTACCGTGATGGTGTTGTCGCCGCTGCCATCGATCTCGCGGAACGTGTCGTTTTTCATCGCGTAGCTAAACATCGTTACCACGTCGCGCGCGGAGGCGTGCATATCGCCAACCCAGTCTCCGAAGTCAAGCCCATGGGGATTGGTGAACGTGGCGTCCATGCCCAGCTCGGCAGCCTTGTCGTTCATCGCCTGGATGAAGGTTGCGTACGGGTCGGTACTCGTAGGGTCGATGATTGCTCCCACGGTCGTGGCGATGGCCATGGCGGCGTCGTTGCCCGAAGGGATGAGGAGCGCCCTGAGCGCTGTATCAAGGGTGAGCGTGTCGCCTTCTTGCAAGTGGGCGGTCGACTCGCCCACCGTGGCCGCTGCGTGATCGACGGTTATCGTGGTGGAGAGGTCGGCGTTTTCGAGCGCAACGATGGCGGTCATGACTTTGGTGATCGAGGCGATCTTGGTTTGCGTGTCGGCATCGCGTTCAAAATAAACGGTTCCGTTCGGGTCCATGACGATTGCCTGTGCTGCTTCGATATCGGGAAGATCGGCGCCGGCGAGCCCGCGCTCTTCCGCCGTGACTCCGCAGACGATGTCCGTCATGCGCGTTTCCGCTCCGGCGAGGGCGGGCGTGCCAAGCAGCACGCAGCATGCGAGACTCAGGACCGCGAGAAGCCGCGGCATGAGGGCGCGGGCGCTATGGGCATGGCGCGCGGGGAGCTGGAATGATTCGAGCACGGTTCCTCCTTGTGGCGCGAGGCGGGCGCATCGAGTGGTGGCTGCGCTCCATTATACGGTTCTGCGGCGAGCGCATCGCGCGTGGTACGACTCGTTGAGGCAAGGCTCCGTATCGGGCGGTACGCGCGCTCGGAGGTGGGGCAGTCCCACAGGCGCTTTGCAGGTGGACGGCACGCGCGTTCCTTGTTATGGGCAGTTTCGCGTATGCGCGGCACGCGGGCTGTCCTGCACCGCCTCGCGCACCTCCGTTCCGCCTTACGTCCCGCATCATTCCGCCAACGGTATGGGAGAATGGTCGGAAAGCCGTTAAGCTTAACTTAAGCTTCGAGGGCTATCATGGACCCGACCTCCCCACGGGCATAATGGAAGGGGGGAAAGGAGCCATTCGGTGAAAACGCGTATCCTCGTCGTGGACGACGAGAAAACTATTACCGACCTCGTGGGCATCTATCTGCGAAACGAAGGCTACGAGGTACAGCTTGCCTATAACGGCGCCGACGCCGCCCAGGCCATTCTCACACAGGAATTCGACCTTGCGATTCTCGATATCATGCTGCCCGATATCGATGGGTTTGAGCTGCTGCGAACCATTCGTACAGACTATACCTATCCGGTTATCATGCTTACCGCGCGCGATTCGCAGAGCGACAAAATCGAGGGCCTGTCGCTCGGCGCAGACGATTACGTGGTTAAGCCGTTCCGCCCGCTTGAGCTTGTGGCGCGCGTAAAGGCGCAGCTTCGCCGATATACGAGCTATGGAAGCCGCGATCAAGCGGAGGAGCAGCAGCTCATCTCTATCAACGGGCTGGTGATCAACCCAGATGCGCGGTCTGTTACGGTGGACGAGAAGCCCGTGCGATGCACGCCGATCGATTATTCGATTCTGCTGTATCTGGCGGAGAATCGTGGCCGCGTCGTGCCGGTTGAGGACCTGTTCCGCGCCGTGTGGAACGAAGAGTTCATGGCGAGCTCCAACAATACGGTGATGGTCCATATTCGCCATCTGCGCGAGAAGATCGGTGACGACGCGCAGAACCCGCGCTTCATTAAGAATATCTGGGGCGTGGGCTACACGATTGAATAGGACATTCGAGGTGGCAGCCGCAGCGGCGGCTGACGGCCTCGTTTTTCGTTGACTGTGCGCCGGCCGGTCGGCACCCTCGTTTTGCGTTGACTGTGCGCCGGCGGCTGACTGCCCCGTTCGATGTCAGTGATGCGCCTGCGGCGGCAGGCTGCTCCGTTCGATGCCGGCGATGCGCCGGCGGCTGTCGGCGGCCCCGCTTGGTGTCGGGCGTGCCTCAGCGGCGGTCGGCAGGCTCGCACGACGCCGGAGTGCGTCGAAGGCGCGCCCGCTCAACTCATCTTCCATGCCGTTTTACGCAGTAAGAGCGAATTTCGTGCCTCTTATTGCGTAAATCGGCATGGAAGATGCATTTCAGCGAGCATTAATGAGACGGGCGACAACCGGGCCACGTGTTCGATCGTGGTCTCTCGTCGCAGCACGACCCCGCTCGCCAGCGTTTCCAAGCGCACCGTTCTCAATCGTGTCGTGCGCTCGTAGCGCCCAAGCGAACCGGCCTCATCTGCATCGCTCACTTGCGGGCGCATGCGGCGCCCAGGCGCATCGAGTTGGAGAGCCAAATTAACTAAGTCTTCAGTATCCAGCGAAAGCGGGCTTTTTATACTGGAACAAACAACCCGATGCAAGGTCTCAGCGATGCGCCTGCAATGCTCGATGCAAGGTGTGCGCGCTGGTGTAATTCGAGGAGCACGCAATGAAGCTAAACGATATTGCCCAAAGAAGGCCTGCTCATCCCCCTATTAGTCCGCTCACGGGGTTGCCGAATACTCCTGAGGCCGTTTCCGGTACAGCAGCGCCGGGCTCCGCAGGGGCCGCTGCTTCCGATTCTCCCAAGGCGACCGTTCCACCCGCGGCAGCACCCAACCTTCACAATAAGGAGCGCGACCCCGCTTATATGGGTACGGATGGGGAACGGGGCTTCTCGTCCGAACAAGAGCCTGCTTCGGTGCCACCCGTTTCGGCATGGGGCTCCGCTCCGGGGGATGCTCCGGCATGGGCATCCGCTTCGGCTTCGGTGGCACAGCCTCCCGTTTCCGCCGCCACCGATAACGACGCCCTGTTTGAGCGCTTGCAGGCAGCCGCGGGAAGCCGCGTGGTTGCAACCGCTATCCTCTTCGCCCTGTTATTCGCCATCGTAGGGCTCGATGAGCTCATGCTCTTCCTCGTCATGTTCTTCGTTGGATATCTGTTGCTCGACCGGTTTGTCAACGTGCGCCAGTGCATCGTCTTGGGCGGTGTGGCGTGGCTTGTGGTTATCTTGCTGGGCAACCTCGTTATCGGCAGCACGTCGGTGCCCATTTTCTTCAGCATTGATTATCTGTTTATGTTTTGCGGCTTCCTCTTTGCGCTCGCAGTGTGCATGGCGTTTTTTATCGGGCGTGCAATGTACGAGCATGGCGTGGCGCGCGGCCAGGAGGAGGCAGATCGCTCCATCGCGATGCATATCGTGGGGCGTCTTATCGACCATCCCGACGATTGGAGCGGCCTCGACGGTGACTATCTTGAATGCGAGAGCGCTATCAACCGTGTGCGCGAGCGGCAGCGCGCGGTAGAGAGTGCGGGGCGCGATGAGGCCCGCCGTAAGGACGATCTCGTAACCTATCTGGCCCACGATCTTAAAACGCCGCTTGCGAGTGTGGTCGGGTACCTTTCTCTTCTTGAAGAGGCTCCCGATTTGCCTGCTGAACAGCGCGTGCACTTCACGGGCATCGCGCTCGAGAAGGCGCATCGCCTAGATGCGCTTATCGAGGAGTTCTTCGATATCACGCGGTTCGATTTCCATGACATCGTGCTCACGCGAGGGTATGTGGACCTCAACCTCATGTTGGGCCAGGTGGTTGACGAGTTTTACCCGACCCTCACCGAGCAGGGAAAGACCGTTGATCTTGAGGTGCCCCTGGGGCTCACGGCGCTCATCGACGGCGATAAGATGGCGCGCGTGTTCAACAACGTTATGAAAAATGCCATCGCCTATAGCTACGAGGGCTCGGCGATTCGCATCACAGCCGAGCGGGCGGGCATGGAAGATGACATGGATGCGAACGCTGCCGAAGGCCCGGCTGTGGCGAGCGGGGCTGCTGCGAAGGTGGTCGCGGCCGCAGAGCACACGGACACACCGAGCGGGATTGCAGCGGCGAAGCATGCGGGCACGACGAGCGGGGCCGTGGCGGCGAAGCGCGCGGCTGCAACAAAGGTGGCCGCAGGAGAGCCCGCGCGTGCCAAGGATGCCGGAGAGGTCATCATCCGATTCGAGAACCAGGGAGACCCCATTCCGGAGCCGAAGCTCAAGGTGATCTTCGAGAAGTTCTATCGCCTCGATGCAGCGCGTGCGACCAATCGTGGCGGCGCTGGCCTCGGCCTCGCCATCGCCAAGGAGATCGTGACCGCGCACGGCGGCGCCATCTCGTGTGAGTCCACACCGGAGCATACGGTGTTCACGATCGTGCTCCCTGCGTAGGTCCGTCTTTATGTCCAACGAGGGGCTGCGCAAACGGGGGCTGCTCCTCATTTAGCATGAGCGGGGGCGGGCGTGCCGCGCGCAACGCCCTCGAAGACCGACCGGCGTGGCGGGATTGAGGACGGCCCCTGTGGGGATAGGCGGCCCGCGCGCAACGCCCCGTAGGGCTCTTTACATTCCCTTGACAATGCCCTTTCAGCAGGATAAACCGCAGCGCGTACCATCTGGTAACCATAAGGACTACCTTCAGCCGGCATAATGTAAAGCCGGTGTATGATGGAGCGAGAACATACCGCGAGAACGCGACGCTTCTGCTGGTGATGGGCTCTGGCAAACGGGCGCGCATCTTGTTTGGAGTGACGGCAGCTATGATTTACTACGTCGAGGACGACGACAATATCCGGGGTCTCACGCTCTATGCGCTGCATCAGCAGGGCATAGAGGCCGAGGGCTTCTCTTGCGACAGCGAGTTCAAGGCCGCTGTGGCGCGCCGCGTGCCCGATGCGGTGCTTCTCGATATCATGCTGCCTGACACCGATGGCCTCGAGATTCTCCACCGCCTGCGCGCAGACCAAGAGACCGCCACGGTGCCCATCATGATGCTCACCGCCAAGGACACCGAGCTCGATAAGGTTGTTGCTCTCGATGGCGGTGCAGACGATTACCTCACCAAGCCCTTTAGCCTCATGGAGCTCACGAGCCGCTGCCGGGCGCTCCTGCGCCGCGGCGGCATGATCAAGAAGACGAGCGACGTTCTTTCGAGTTCCGGTATCGTGCTTTCCCCAAGCCATCGCGAGGTTACGGTCGACGGCAAGCCCGTCAAGCTCACGCTGCGCGAGTTCGACCTGCTCGAGTATCTCATGCGCAAGCCAGGCGTGGTGTTTAGCCGCGAGGCGCTGCTGCAGAGCGTGTGGGGCTGGGACTTTGACGGTGGCTCGCGCACGGTCGACGTGCACGTGCAGACGCTCCGCCAAAAGCTCGGCGACCGATCGAGCTGCATCGAGACCGTTCGCGGCGTGGGGTATCGCTTTACCGACCACGTGGCGTAGGCGCTCGGTGTGTGGGGCCGGCGCAGAGGAGTTAGCCCATGAGCCCGATCGGGAGTAAAAAATCACTGTTCAGGCGCGTGTTTGCAACCATCTTTTGCATCGCGCTCTTGGTGGTCGCGATTTTCACCTTGGCGGGGGCCGGTTACCTCCAGGGCAACGTGGCCCGCGTTACGCGTAGCGAGTTGCGCGACGAGACGCGAATCGTCGCTGCGTCCCTCAACGAAACGGTCGACGATATCACGGTGCTCGAGCGCCTGTCCCTCGATGGCAAGCGCGTCACGCTTATCAACCCCGACGGCTCGGTCCTGTACGACAGCGAAGAGCCTGCGGAGGAAATGGAGAACCACGCGAACCGCCCCGAGGTTGCCGATGCGATCGAGACCGGGAGCGGATCGTCGGAACGCTCGAGTTCTACGCTGGGCGAGATTATGCTCTACGAGGCGGTTCGCCTCGATAACGGCACCGTGGTTCGCCTTGCGCAGGAGCAGGACGGCATCTTGGCGATTCTCGCCTCGATGGCGCTTCCTATTGTGCTGCTGGCTGTCGTGTTGCTGCTCGTTTCGTTCGTGGCGGCGCGCCGGTCGGCTAGCTCGATCATCGCTCCGCTGCTCGAGGTCGATCTGGATCATCCCAAGCGCAACAGCGAGGATGTGTATTCCGAGATGGAACCTATGCTCAATCGTATCGAGAGCCAGCGTCAAGAGCTCAAGCGCCAGATGCGCGTGCTCGCCGACAACGATCGCATGCGCCGCGAGTTCACGGCAAACATCACGCATGAGCTCAAGACGCCGCTCACGACGATTTCCGGATACGCCGAGCTCATCGCCGGTGGCATGGTGGCCGACGAGGCCGATTTGCGTGACTTTGGCAGCCGCATCCATCGTGAGGCCGGTCGCCTCACGTCGCTCGTGAACGATATTCTCACGCTCTCGAATCTCGACGAGGCCGAGCGCACGGATTCAGAGAACTCGGCCGACGTGCTCGGCTCCACCGAGCCGGTTGACGTGCCTCGTATGCTCGAGTCTATCTCGCAGCGCTTGGAGCAGGTTGCCAAGAAAGCTGATGTGACGATACTGCTCGAAACCAAGCCGGCGATGGTGGTTGGTGTGCCCCGCCTGCTCGACGAGCTTGCGTATAACCTGGCGAGCAACGCCATACGCTACAACCTACCGGGCGGTTCGGTCACGCTTTCGTGTGGAATCGACGAGGGGGGACATCCCTACATTCAAGTTATCGATACAGGCATTGGCATCGCGCCTGAGGAGCAGGACAAGGTCTTCGAGCGCTTCTATCGCGTGGACAAGAGCCGTTCGAAGGCGCGCGGCGGAACGGGCCTGGGCCTTGCCATCGTGAAGCATGCCGCGGTCTACCACGGCGCGAGCATCGATCTGGCAAGCGAGCTCGGCATGGGCACATGCATTACCGTGACCTTTCCCGTGCAGGAGCTGCCTGAGCTATAGGTACGGCATTGGGCCTGCGCCATCGAGCGTTGAGCTATCGTGCCCCGTTAGCAGACCCTGCTATTGGGCCCCGCTAGCAGACCCTGCTATTGGGCTCCGTCATCGCGCGTTGAGCTATCGTGCCCCGCTAGCAGACCCTGCGCCAGGCCCCGTCATCGGGCGTTGGGCTGTGGGCCTCGCAACCAGGCCCCGCAGACGAGCCCTGCGCGCGTTGCTCAATTGTCGTATGATGGCGGCATCCATCACAGGCGAAAGGTGTGCCGTGGAAACCACCGTCAAAATGAGTCGCGGGGCGTGTTCGCCGCAGGCGCACGATGACGCGTTTGCGGTTCGTCGTGCGGTCTTCATGGAAGAGCAGGGTTACGAGAATGAGTTCGAGCCCATTGATGAGGACCCCTCCTGCATCCATGTGGTTCTCTACGTTGAGAAGGATGTTGAGAGGGGGCTTGCCGGGTGCGCACGCGTGTTTCCCGAGGAGCTTGAGCACACGCTGAATCCCGGCATGCCTCAGTCGCCTGCATGTTCGCTTGATGCGGGCGTGCAACAAGGCGAGACCTACATCATGGGACGCGTTGCCGTGATGCCCACCATGCGTCGTCGCGGGCTTGCCCGGGAGCTGGTGCGCGCGAGCGAGCGCGCCGCGCGCGAGGCCGGCGCCCGCCTCATTAAGCTTCATGCGCAGGAGTACATTCGCGACCTCTACGCAGCTGAGGGCTACGAGCAGATCAGCGAGGTGGACTACGAAGACGAAGGCCAGCCCCATCTTTGGATGGCAAAGCGGCTGTAGAGCAAGGCCTGCACCGCCTTTGTGCCATTATGGGGCCCTAGGCCAGGTTCTCCGAGTTGGCCTTCCCCTAACCGCCCAACTGCTCATAGCGTTGTATCGATGGCATGAGCGTTGCGTAGAGCACTCGACGTCGAGCCTCGTAGGTAGCGCTGCGTAACCTTATGCGTTTTCCAAGGGAGTGCGCGATGTTGAGCATGAGCTTCTCGCAAAGATGCTCCTGCGCAAGATCCTCGTACCAAATATTGAGCACCGTGATGCCCGTGCCGGCGAGGCGATTCTGCCGGCGATCGTCGCGCGCCGTTCGTTCTATCGAATGCGCGCGCCGCCCCTTGTATTCTAGGCCCACTCTCTCCTTGTAAAAGAAAATGTCCACCCACTTTGGTCCATCGGCGGTCATAATTCGCTGGTTCATTTTCACCCTACCGAGGTTCCATCCACCCATGCAATGCGGGAGGCTTACCAGTAGGGCAGTAACGGTTTCCATGGGGGAGTGTGAACCGTCGGCGATAAGGCGGGCGAGCCGCCGAGCGCGCTTTGAGCCGTTCATACCAGAGCATCGTTCAAGAAAGGTGGATATCTTTTTCACGCTCGTTATAGGGGCATCTGTACTGGTGTAGCCGTCCCAGGAATCTTCCGATACATCGAGAACGTAGGTACCGCAGAGCTCAAATCCAATTCGCAACAGCTCGATGTCGTCGATATCGCGGGAAGCCGCAAGCTCGAGGAAGAGCAGCTCCGGGGTGACTACCAGCGTATCTTTGTTGAGAACGATGAGCGATCGTGCTGGAAGAGGATGGCGGTGCGTATGCCGAGCAACAAAGCGAGGGGCATGTCCGGTTTTGGTTTCACACAATACATGGCAAGGATGAGTCTTGATACCGTACCGTTTCAGGTCGTCCTCAAGCATGGGGCGCGGAGGCGCCGAGCAATCATTGAGCTTGGCGGTTCGTGGCTTATGCAGGATGTCCGGCGCGAGACGCCCACTTGCGCGGTATAGCTCAAGGGCCGATATGTTGCAAAAGCACTTCCTCATAGGCTAAGCATAGACGTGCTGTCAGCCGTTTCACGTGAACTGGTAAATACGAACCAGTCGAAATCCTGGTAAAGCTGACACAACAATAAACGGGTATGTCGTACGGTGCGTTTTTGTGAGCATGCCCTTCACACATGAGGAAGTGAGGTGAAGAAAGTCATGTGGTCTGCTGGTAACTACCATTGCGGGACCTTTTCGGGCCATCAGGATGGATCGGCCGGACAGGGGATGTTGAATGAGGGTCGGGGTCCTGACAAGTGGAAACAGCGCCTCGCTGGTGAGAAGGATTATAGATTATGGCGGGTTTGGCCAAATAGATACGAATGGTGGTAACTCCAGATAAAGTTTAAGGCGCGGTTGGTTTGGTGGAATTGTCGTTGCGCGCATCCAGCTGATTTTTCCCGAGGCAAGCGGCGAAATATGCTCAATACAAGGAAGCTCGACGCTTCTATAGAACCTTGCAAGAGGTCGCGAATTCCACCAATCGTATCTAATTGGCCAAAGCAGTTAAAAGATGGCAAAAGCTGGCTAAATATTATATCCAGGAGGTGCTTGCGGCCGGAACGTACGGGGAGAATAAGTCGTCACGGCGCCGAACAGCTAGGGGCTTACCTACATAGCCCCCGTTACGCATTTTGAAATGACTGTTGGCTCGATTATTTGATAATTTCATCCGGGTTGGAATTATCACGAGGAAATAACGTGAGCAGTGCATATATGAGCACAATAGGGATATAAAATCTAAGTCTCAACATGTTAGGTTTGTTGAGTGCTGTACGACCTGCTACTTAGTACGTGCCGCGCGCTCAACAAGCATCCACAGGGAGGAAGGGAACGCAGCGCATGCGCAAGTTCAAAACAGAGAGCAAGAAGCTCCTCGATCTCATGATCAACTCGATTTACACCAACAAGGAGATCTTCCTGCGCGAGCTCATCTCCAACGCGTCGGATGCAGTCGACAAGCTCAATTTCAAGAGCCTTACAGACGATAGCATGCAGGTCGATCAGGACGATCTTTCAATCCGTGTGAGTTTTGACCGCGATGCGCGCACCATTACCGTTTCGGATAACGGCATCGGCATGACGGCCGATGAGCTTGAGAAGAACCTGGGTACCATCGCCCATTCTGGCAGCCAGGAGTTCAAGACCGAGAACGCCGAGAGCCAGGGCGACGCGGTCGATATCATCGGTCAGTTTGGTGTCGGTTTTTACTCTGCGTTCATGGTGGCCAAGCGCGTCCGGGTGGTCAGCCGCGCATATGGCGAGGATGCGGCGAACGTGTGGGAGTCCGATGGCCTCGAGGGCTATACCATCGAGCCCGGTGAGCGTGCGGCCCACGGCACCGATGTGATTCTCACGCTGCGCGACAATGAACCCGGCAAGGACGGCGAACCCGGCGAGAACTATGACCGCTACCTGAGCGAATGGGCTCTCAAGGACCTTATCACGCGCTATAGCAACTACGTGCGCTATCCGATCCAGATGATGGTGACCAAGAGCCGCCAGAAGCCCAAGCCGGAAGATGCAGGCGACGATTACCAGCCCGAGTACGAGGACTATCAGGAGCTCGAGACTATCAACTCCATGACGCCGATCTGGAAAAAGCGCGCCTCGGATGTGGAGCAGAAGGATTACAACGAGTTCTACAAGAGCACGTTCCACGACTTCGAGGACCCGGCGCGCACCATCAGCTTCCATGCCGAGGGCGCGCTCGAGTACGACGCGTTGCTGTTTGTTCCCGGCCGCGCGCCGTTCGACCTGTACAGCAAGGATTACGAGAAGGGCCTGGCGCTTTATAGCTCCAACGTCATGATCATGGAGAAGTGCGCCGACCTGCTGCCGGACTATTACAACTTCGTTCGTGGCGTTGTGGATTCTGAAGACGTCTCGCTCAACATCAGCCGCGAGACCCTGCAGCATGACCGCCAGCTTCACGCCATCGCGCGGCGCATCGAGAAGAAGATTACGGACGACCTCTGCGACATGCGAGACAACGATCGCGAGGCATATGAGAAGTTCTTTGAGAACTTTGGTCGTGGCCTCAAGTTTGGTATTTACAACACGTACGGCGGCAAGGCGGACGAGCTTGGCGACCTGCTGCTCTTCTGGAGCGCCAAAGAGCAGAAGATGGTCACGCTCCGCGAGTACGCCGAGGCCATGCCCGAGGGTCAGAAGGCCGTCTATTATGCTGCCGGCGACGACCGCGAGCGCCTGAGCAAGATGCCCGTGGTGACGGGCGTGCTCGCGCGCGGCTACGACGTGCTGCTGTGCACGCAGGACGTTGACGAGTTTACCTTCCAGGCTATGCGCGAGTACGTGGCGCGTGACATGCCCAAGATCTATGAGGACGACGCCGCGCGTGACGCGGCCGAGAAAGCTCAGGCCGACGGCGCGGAGCCCGAGACCGAGGATCGCCACCTGGAGCTCAAGAACGTGGCGACGGGCGACCTCGATCTGGCGAGCGAGGACGAGAAGAAGGAGGCCGAGGAGGCTACCAAGGAGCACAGCGACCTCTTCGATGCGATGAAGGAGGCGCTTGGCGACAAGGTGGAGAAGGTCGCGGTCTCGTCACGTTTGGTGGGAGAGGGCGAAGCTCCCGCGTGCATCACGACCGAAGGCCCGCTTTCGCTCGAGATGGAGAAGGTCCTCAAGCGCGGTCCCGAGGGCGAGGCCGAGGGCCTGCCCAAGACCCAGCGTGTACTGGAGCTTAATGCAAAACATCCGGTGTTTACCAAGCTTGCAGCCGCACAAGATGCGGGCGATTCTGAGAAGATCGCGCTGTATGCCGGCCTGCTCTACGACCAGGCGTTGCTTGTAGAGGGCATTCTGCCTGAGGATCCGGTGGCGTTCTCGCAGCGCGTGTGCGAGCTGATGTAATGTCGAATCGGGGGTTGTCCTTAATTTGACATCGAACAATCCGAGAAACGAGAAAGGCCCCTCGGGGCCTTTCTCGTTATCGGGTGAGGTGGCATTTCCTGGCGTTTTTCCTAGAGGGTGGCCGCGTGCTCGAGCGGCTCGGTGCTCAGGTTCTGAAGCGCCGTCTGCCAGTTATGCCGCAGGTTTTCTCCCTGGTCGGCAGAGCGCGCCGAATTGGGTAGGCGCATGGCAGCTGGTGCTGCGGGTGATAGGCGGGTGGTGGAGCCGAGGAGGCCGGATCCTGGTGTCGGGGGGAAGGAATAGGGGTTCGCATGTCGGGTTGAGGCCCTGAGTTCCATGCGTGCTGCGTCTTTGGAAGAATGCATGCACGGCCTCCTCGTTCATCCACCGGTACGGGTGCATCCGCGTGCTGCTCTTGGATGCACAGCCCCATTATGTCCGCAAGGCGCAAGACAGTTACTTATGACATGCCTAAGAATCGCTTACATAAGCGTGGAGGCCCAATGCACGCGGTCACGCCGGCTCTGCACTGTTGCATAACACCATTCCGCCTGCCCGCTCGCCCACAATAGAATCAGGCTGTGCGCGCCGTGCGCACGCAGAGGAGAAAGGCGGTAGAGCCATGGCAAACATTCGCATCGACCCGGATACGATGGATCAGCGCGCGAGTCAGTATCGCACCGAGGCGCAGAACGTCGCCAACGTCATCTCGAACATGGACCGGCTGCTCGCCAACCTGCAGTCTGAGTGGGAAGGCGAGGCCAGCAAGTCGTACGCCAACCGCTATCAGACCGACTTCAAGCCGAACATGCAGAAGGCCCAGCAGCTTATCGAGGAAATCGCCTCGGCGCTTAACAAGACGGCCTCCCAGATGCGTGAGCAGGATGCTGCCATCGCTTCTGGCTTCGGAGCGTAACGCACATGATCGTCACCGTCCTGTCGCGCGATCGTCTTAACACGGTCGCGCTGCCCGCGAACGTAACCGGCGCCCATTGGATTGATGATGCCGACGGCACCCGTCTCGCTTTCATCGAGGCAGCAGATGGCATTTGGCACATCGAGCCCCATGCGCCCGTGCACGTTCGCGGGCGGGGCGGTGAACAGCATTGCGTGATTGAGCTCGAGCCTACGAAGCGCGCGGTCTTGAGCCTCGAGGGCGAGGCGGGTGCCGCGTGGAGCCTCATGTTCTATCCCGACAATCCCGGGTCTCGCCAGAGCCAGCTCTATGGGTTTGCCGGCGACATGCAGTTTACCGTGGGCCGCGGTCAAGACAACGCCATCGTGTACGACACGCAGTTCATATCCGAGCATCATGTGCGATTGACCTATCAGGGCGGGGCGTGGCAGGCCGAAGACCTCGATTCAACGAACGGCGTCTTTGTCAACGGATACCGCATTCGCCCGAATGAGCCGGTTGAGCTTTCGTTCGGCGATGTGGTGTCGCTGCTTAACCTGTATATCGTGGTCGGCTCGGGTTTGTTCTCGTGCAACAATCCCGGTGGCTTGGTTTCGATATCGCCCGATTTCGTGCGGTACCAAGCGGGGCGGCTCAAGGAGCGCGATGCCGTCACGCACCCCGACCGAGAGCTGTTCTACCCGTCGCTACGGTTTGCCCGCACCATCGAATCCAAGAGCTTCTCGGTCGATGCGCCTCCGCAGCCCGAGCCCGAGGACGAGACCTCGCTTGCCATGCGCATCGGCCCTTCGGCGGTCATGGCGCTCGTCTCGCTGTTGTCGCTCGCCATCATGCCGTCGGTGCTCACTGCGGGCATGGCGGCGGCGATGCTCACCGGTAGCGTCGTGTGGCCAATCGTCAACGGGCGCAGTCAGAAAAAGCGTCGAGCGCAAAAGGAAGCTCAGCGCCGTGCGGCGTATTCGCAATATCTCAGCCGCGTGCTCACGAGCATTTCGGAAGAGGAGGCGCTGCAGCGCGAGATACTGCAGGAGAACCGTATTTCGGTCCAGGAATGCTTGAATCGGGCATACACGAGCGACACGAGCCTTATGGATCGCACGTCGCTTCATGCGGACTATCTGCAGGTGCGCCTCGGTTTGGGCGAGGAGCCCCTGCAGGCAGACATTCGCTGGCCGGACCGGCATTTTAGCTTAGAAGACGACGAGCTGCGCCGCGCGGTAGACGAGCAGGCCGACGCGCCGCGCGTGCTCAAGAACGTGCCCATCGCGCATGCGCTTATCGAGAAGCCCGTGGTAGGCGTGATTGGCCCGAGCGATCGCGTGCGCTCGTTCGTGCGCGGCATGATTATCCAGCTCGCGGCGCTGCATAGCTACGAAGACGTCAAGCTCGTGGTGCTCGCCGACGAAGCCGAGCGAGGCGAATGGTCGTTCGCGCTGCACCTGCCGCATTGCTTTTCAGATGATCGGTCGGCGCGCTATGTTGCGTTCGGGCTGGAAGAAACCTCTGAGCTTAGCATGCTCATGGAACGCGTGCTCGAAGTGCGGCGGAATCAAGACCGCTCGTTTGAGGCGCGCGATGCGCACCCCTACTACGTGGTCGTATGCGCTTCGGAGGAGATTGCCGATAAGTCGGACATCGTCAAGGCGATTGCCGGCCTGCGCGAGAACCTCGGAATCTCCCTCATTGCTTGCGCGGACGAGATGCGCGATCTGCCGCGCGCGTGCCGGAGCGTGATCGGCTTGGAGGATCAGGGAGCCTACGTGCTCGATCGCGACGATCCTTCGGGTTCGCGCAAGCACTTCGCGCCGGATATCGAGGTGGGAGCAGAGCTCTGCCGCGGGTTTTCCTTTGCTATGGGCAAAATCCGGCTCGACATCAAGACCGAGGCGCAGCGCATTCCCGCGCGTTTGGGATTCTTGGAGATGGAGCGAGCCGGAAGCATCGAGCACCTCAGCATCGCTCAGCGCTGGCGCGAGTCCAACGCCTCCGCGAGCCTTGCCGCGCCGGTGGGCGTCGATGCCATGGGCGAGCCATTCCTGCTCAACCTGCACGAGAAGTTCCACGGTCCACACGGTCTCATTGCAGGAACCACGGGCTCGGGCAAATCCGAGTTCATCATCACGTACATCCTCTCAATGGCGGTTACGTATTCGCCCAACGACGTGGCGTTCGTGCTCATCGACTACAAGGGCGGCGGTCTGGCCAAGGCGTTCGACAACGAGCACGTGCGCCTGCCGCACCTGGCTGGCGTTATCACCAACCTTGACGGCGCGGCCATTACGCGCAGCCTCGTGTCCATCAAAAGCGAACTTAAGCGCCGCCAGGAGCTCTTCAACCGCGCGCGTGACATTGTGGGCGGAGACAATGTCGATATCTACACCTACCTGGATTTGTTCCGTCAGGAGCGCGTGACCGAGCCCTGTCCGCATCTGTTCATCGTGGCGGATGAGTTTGCCGAGCTCAAGCAGCAGGAACCAGAGTTCATGGACGAGCTTATTTCTGCGGCGCGCATCGGCCGCTCGCTCGGCGTGCACCTCATCTTGGCCACCCAGAAGCCATCGGGCGTGGTGAACGACCAGATCTGGTCCAACGCGCGTTTCAAGGTGTGCCTTAAGGTGGCAGATGAGGCCGATTCGCGCGAGATGATCCGCCGGCCGGACGCCGCGGCGCTCACGCAAGCGGGCCGCTTTTACCTGCTCGTGGGTTACAACGAGTACTTCGCGCTGGGCCAGGCGGCGTATGCCGGAACGCGCTATGTGCCGCAGAGCCGTTATACCGAGACAACCGACGAATCCGTCACGCTCGTGTCCGACACAGGGCGCCAGCTCGTTTCGGTAAAGCCCGACCGTGCGGTTGCCGCCGGCGAAGACAAGCCAGAGTCGGTCGCCGTTCTGCAGCTGGTGCAGCGGGTGGCGGACGAGGAGGGCGTGCATGCGCGCCAGCTGTGGCTCGAGCCGGTGCCGGCGCTCGTGACGGTGGACGGGCTCGCTGCTAAGTACCATGGCGAACCGGGCGGTTGCGCCAGCTCCCAGGAGTTCGACCTTAATCCCATCATCGGCGAGCTCGACGACCCCGAGCACCAGCGGCAGATGCCGCTCACCATGCCGCTCGTGAAGGGCGGCAACGCGCTGGTCTACGGCTCTGCAGATTCCGGCGCCGAACTGGTGCTCCATGCGGCGCTCTACAGCCTGCTGCGTACGTTTGGCCCTCAGGCGCTCAACGTGTACGCGCTCGATTTTGGCAGTGAGTCGCTGCGTGCGTTTGCCGAGGCTCCCCAGGTGGGCGACGTGATCTGCGTTGCGGACGAAGAGAAGGTTGGACGGTTCTTCGATTTCATGGGTGCCCTGCATACCGAGCGCCGCTCGATTCTGGCGTCGTACGGCGGGTCGTTCACGCGTTATCTGCAGGCAGGCGGAACCATGCCGGCGGTGTTGGTGATTGTCAACGATATCGCCGCGTTCATGGAGGCATACCCCAAGCAGGAGGACGCCATAGTGCGTTTCGTGCGCGAGGCGGGCCGCAACGGTATCTACCTCATTATGACCGCCGACGGCACCTCGTCGGTGCGCGTGCGCATGCGCCAATCGTTCCGCCAGGTGTTCGCCGTCAATTTGGCCGACTCGTCGGACTATTCGATGATTTTCGGGTCGATGCATGGTGTGGTGGAGCCGAATGGATTTGGTCGCGGCCTCGTGAAAACCGAAGAGGGCATCTTGGAGTTCCAAGCGGCGCATCTTTCGCAGAACGACGACGATTATGGGTATGCCGCTGCGCTCGCAACCGATCTGGCGCACCGTGCGGAGGCACAGGGGCTCAAGCGCGCGCGGTCGGTTCCCACCGTGCCGGAGCGCGTCACGCTCGAGGTGCTGGCCGCGCGCCAGATTCCTGCGGGCATGCTTCCCGTGGGCATCTACGAGGATACGCTCGGCGTTGCCGGGTTCGACTTCGAGGAGACGGCGATGGCCCGCGCTGTGTTCCAGCGCCGCCGCAACGGCATCTCGTTCATGCGGGCGCTCGTGTCAGCGACGGCGGCGAGCCCGGCGTGGGAGCTCTCGGTACTCGACATATCGCAGCTCTTGGGTGCCGAAAAGCCTTCGGGATGCGCTTACGCCACCCGCAAGCCCGAGCTCGCTGCGGGATATCTGCAGAACCTGCTCGCGCATGCCGCTGAGGCGGCGCCTGCGATGCGTCTGGTTATCGTGACCGGTATGGGCGCGCTGGTGAATACCGTGCCCTTCGACCAGGCCAACGAGTTCAAGCGCTTGCTGCAGGGTTTGCCGCTCGCCGGATCGGTGCGCATACTGCTCGTAGACGCGCAGGCCGATGTCTCCTACGGCTACGAGGACTGGTTCAAGGCGCACGTCTCGAACAAAGACGGCCTGTGGGTGGGCCCGGGCGTGGACGGTCAATCGACGATTTCGACCACATATACGCCGGGCCTTCTGCCCGATACCGCCATGCGCACCGCACGCGGTTACCTGGTCGATGGCGGCACGCCACGCCTCGTGCGCCTCGTAACTACAGAACAGCCTGATCCCGAGGAGGCTTCGCAGTGATCGAATGCTCCGACTCCCTGCCTCTTGGTTCGGCGGCGTGATGCAAAAGGCTTGCTAGTTAGATGTTGAGATGATGATGCTTGCAAAAAAGGGGTGAAATGCATGAACGAATCCCAACTGCGCACGTCGATTCGGGAGAGTGAGCTAAGAATTGAAGGCTGCCGTGTAGAAATAAAGCAGCTTGAGCAAAAGATAGATGACCTCATTGATGTAAGAAACGGTCTGTCTTCCTATAAAGGCGTTATGGCCAACCAGGTTGACAACGGCTTGGCAAAGCTCAATTCAATAACGGCAATGAGTTGCCTTGCCCGGTCCGCATCAACATATGCGGCGAGTATGTCGAAGGCATTACATGGCAGTTCGTACTCAGGCGCTCAACAATCTTTGGATAGCGCTATTGCCAAGGTCGATAAAGCAATTCAGTCATGTGAAGCGGAGATTGAACAGTACCGTAGAACAATGGCAAACTGCCGCAACCAGATTGATGCATCGCGCAGGGAGCTCACTAGGCTTCAAGCAGGGGACTAGAGAATACAGCGATTGACAAATCCGGTAATCTACGAGCTAAACAAGGGGACGTATATTGATGTCTAGCCTTATCGTTGATGATAGCAACTGCAGGAACCGAGGGTCGCATATAGAGACATACTGCATCGCTCTCAACAGCAGTTTAATTGATTTCAGTGAAGCGCTTCACAGCATACGAAACGAAGCTGTTAAAGAGGGGGAGCTGGCAGATGCGCTTGATGCGTTTATGGAGTGCATTGACGTCTTAATGGACGAATTGAAGACAATCGGCAACACCATAGATGAACGAGCAGACAACTTTATCGATTCCATCGACGAGGCGGATCAAGAGCTCTATTGATTGGTGATTGAAATGGCTAAAACTATCGATATTGACGTCGCCGCATTGGACGAATGCCTAACAAAGCTGCGTGATGTTCTTGCGGAACTTGAAGGCTATGTTCCGATGTGTGATGAAGCGAGCGGCTCCGGTAAGGTCGTATCGCAGCTTGCTGAGATCGATTCCGCTCTCGATGAGGTGAAATCGAATCTTTCGACACTCATTACGACGAGCATCTCGTTTTTCGAGAATGCACGCTCGGGCTATTCAGATGCGGACCAATCTGCGTCTTCTGCCATTGCGGGAGAGTAGGACAAGCATATGAAGCGAGATTTCTCAGACGAGGCCAAAGAACGCTTGCTATCGCTTGTAAAGCAGGTAAATGACGAAAAATGGTGCGATTTTACCGATTGGTTTGGAGACCGTTGGGGAGATCTGCAATATTCGACAGGATTCTTGAAACTTGAGGACGATCTGAGCAACGTCGATGCGTTTCATAAATCTATCATTGATAAAAACAATCTGAGCGCAGATAAGATAAATGAAATCTTTTCAAACGTAAACGATATCGATTCCGGTTACGGTGTTCGCTTCGCCGCGCTTTTGACGCAGGTCCAGAGGATAGGGAGCCTCATTGAGCGCGCAAATGCGGTCATACAGCCATCTACATGCACGTTCGATAGCGGGCAGATGACCGCGCTCAAAAATGAGATGGCTGCCTACAGTGCCGAACGGGACTTGCTGACAAAGATAGCAGGGGATGGAATTACTTCCGAGGAGCTAGAAACAACGGATCCGGTTATCCGGAATAACATCCTATCCAGCCTAATTTCGAATTTGGTGGATTACTTGCCTAATCTCGGTTTGGGCGAAGAGTTTACGTTGATGCTCGGTCCTGGATTGATGCTTTACTATGCGGTTGAGGGGTCGATCGACAACAATTCGCCATATTCGATAGATACAGAGATAGCAAACCAGAGAGTTGGTTTCAAAAACTTTACGACGACAGCTGATTCTGGGGTTGGACTTACGGGCTCGGGAAACATTGACAAGGACGGCAATTCTGGGCTGTCGATTAAGTCTGAGAGCACCTCGGCAACTATCAGCGAAAACGGTCTCGAAGGTTCCGCTTCATTCAAAATAGGGGAGAGCACGTACACCGTAAAGGTGGGCGCAACGATGTCCAAAGAGCTCACCTTCGAGGAATCAATTGAAACGCCTGTTCAAGAGTCTGGGAGCATCACATCGACAATAGGCATAAAGAAACAAGGCGATGAGGGCAACTGGCCCAAGCTTCCACAGGTCGAAAGCGAGCCAACTTTGGTAAACCACTATGCGCCCAGCCTCGATGGGGACGCCGTTAAGACTACTGTCATCGTTGTTGGCGGTATTATACTTTGGGGCGCTGCGGCATATTTCTCAGGAGGCGCGTCTTTGACTGTTGCTCCCGTTCCGATTTTCTGATGGAGACAAAGCATGGTATACAGTGCAAAGAATGTAAAAAAGCTGCGCTCCTTTGTGGTGGTGTTGCTGGCACTGATTGTTGCATTGGCTGGCGCGATGCAGCTGTACGGTTGCTCCAGCGAGGCTAGAGAACAGGGAAGCGCGGTATCCAAACAGCCCAGCGATGAGAGCACATACAATATCATTTACAACCAAGCGCTGCTGAATGTGATGGGCTATTCGACAGCGGACGAGGCGATTCGGGATAGTGACGAGTCAAACGACCCCGATTCTGAAGCGGGATATCTTGAGGCGCATGTGCTCGACGACGGGTCGGTTAGCCTAACGTATTCCTCCGAGCAGTATGATTACACGCTTGATTGGACCAAGAAACAGATCGAGAGCTCCTGCTCGTCGTTCGCGAGTCTATATGACGGATGTTCACTTGAGGTAGATGATGGCTGGCAGACGATTGACTGTTACCTAACGCCCGATGTTGCGACATCGGTTGGAACGTGGCTTTCATCAATCCAGATTGTAGAGATCTACTGTGCCCAGATGCAGACCCTTGAGCACCCCGGTGACGCATCTTGGACGGTGACAATCAACCTCTATAACGTCGAAACCGGACAACTTGTCGTGAGCGCTTCCTCGGAAGGCGGAACGCTGAGTTTTACACCGGAGGATTGGGGCGTGAGCAGCTAATGGATACCACCATGATTGTTTCAGTTGACGACGTTCGACTTGCGGTACCTGCTGATTTTCGTCCGATGAATTCCGATGAGATTTCCGGGCACTATGGATCATTCAAATTAAATGAGGCTTTTATTCAAGATGCGGACAGAGCATATCTTGCGATTCAATTCGGCGAGCAAGCTCTAGGCCAAGATGGCGTCACGCAGCGGATCGATGAATGTGAGCGTGTATACCGACGCATGTCGCCCGGGTTTGTTATGGGGGAGAAGCGTCTGTATACCGGTGGCGATGCTGAGACCGCAGCCCTTTCGTTCAAGTCTAATGCGTTAGATCGCGATTTGCTCAACATGCTCGCGATTTCGAGTATGGCGGGTAAGGAACTCTTTCTCCTATTGACCTGTAATATCGAAGATGCGCAGCGCTATATACCGATGTTTACGGCAATGGTTGAGAGCCTTCGCCTAGAGTCGACGGATTGTTAGTGATACGACTGGAAGGCGAGTGAGTAAGTAGGGTCTGCGCGTCGCAACGTGAGCTGTTGAACAACCCTCTCCGGGCGGTTTTCGGTGCCGTGCCCACGCCTCCGCGGCGATAATGGGAGCATGCCGCACCTCGTGCGCCTCGTGGCCACAGGGGAGCTCGACCCCGGGGAGGTTTCGCAATGACGCCAGATTCATCGAGGGCGAAAGCCCGTCAACGTATTCGGGTTGCTGTTGATGCATTCAAGGATATGCCGTCCGAAAAGGCGTATGTAACGCTGGGCATCGGAGGAGGCTTTGCGCTCGATGAGTTCATCTCATGCGATGGCTCTCGGCACAAGATGAACCGTGCTTTTCTCAACGTGCTCGCGCATTATCTTGGAAATCTTGACGCTTTTCAAGGGTGCCTTATGGATGCGGGGGCAACGGGCCTGCATATTTTTGTAGAAGCGGATCCCGCTCGCGCGTGCAAGACGGCCTGCCGGCTGCTGGAGGGCGTCTCGGATCTTCCGGTCGAGCGTGAAGCTTTTGAACGGGCGCGAGAGACGGCGATTGAACGCTTCGCCCGGTACTATAAGGATGAATCGTTCAGGGCTCATTATCATGCCTTCGAAAAGCTCCATTACAATAAACGCTTTTCGCTTTCATCCCTGGCACACGATGTTAAGGGCATTACATTTGAGGAGTTCTCTTCCCTCCTTGGGATGCTGCTCGAACCGGGCAACCTCTGCACGCACATCCTTGGCTCCATCGATTATGAACGGCTTCGCGCTCTGGATACGGCGCTAAGCGACGAGGTGGGGCATCGTCCAAGCATCCAATGGGTGGCTTCACCGCGCGACCCGTATCTTTGCCAAGACGCTCATGTTGTAATACGCGGGCGCACGGAGCTCTGCGTGACGGTCATCGCGTTGCTTACCGATTGTTTGGAAGCGACGGCAGCAGAGAAAAGATTGCTGGTCGATCTGCTTGCTTCGGCACCGGGCCTTCCCGCCTGCGTGGTAGAGGCCGACGCACTCGACGCGGGCCTCATCTTCGAGCAGCAGCGCCCAAAACCGGTAAAGAGCCAGTTGGCATTTCCAGGGCCCGATACATTCGAAGCTGCAAGAGGTGCCGTGCTTGCCCGATACGCCTCAATGGCAAAGAACGATCCTCGAGCATATGGAGCGCTTGCAACAGACGCCATCCTTTCGGGATTTACCGTAAGCGATTACCTCGAATCGGTCTCTGCCTGCTCTTTTAGCGATTTTGAGCAGGTACGCATGAAGCTTGATCCATTTCTTCGTGAGTTCCAGGTGGTAGTGGAAAGGGTGAGTGGGCATGGCAGAGTTGTTTCTTGATCCTACGGGGTTTGATAGCCAGACAGATACGTTTGTTTCGGCGTCTGAGTCAGCGAAAGCCGTCTCCTATTCGTGCGATGCAGGGTCAGCGGAATTGGCGAGCGTCGAGCGGTATGTTGAATGCATCACAGAATTCAACAATACCGTGAAAGAATTTGGCTTATTGCTCGACAGCGATGCAACCGCCCTGCGCGAGATCAAGGCGCAGTGGATGAATGCCGACAACGCTATTGCTAACTACACGATAGGTGAAGTGGCTCTCAAGGGATTTAAGGTGCTCTTCGGACTGGATGAGGAGTGACGAAGATGGCTGTTTCAAGCGGAAATCTTAAACTTGATAACAGGTCTCTTGATTCAATGGCGGAGGCTATTTCGTCATACGAAGAGACAGCTCAGGATGCGTTTTACGATTTCTACAAAGCTGCGTATATCCTGTCTGCATCAAGTCATTATCGGGGGCAATCGGCAGATGCGTTCAAAGCATATATGACAAATGGCCCCGTTAACGTCGTAACAGAGTTGCTCGACATCACCTCCGACCTGTCGATGATCGCAAAAACGGTCAAGGAGACGTTTCTCCAGGTGGAGCCAAACTCAAATGGACGCATTGGGCAAGCGGAGCTAGTCAATGCGCGGCAGGGATCGGACAAGCATGCGGCTTCGCTGGAAGACTATAAAGGGGAGATAAACGCGACGCTCAACCAGGCGGCGGAGTACATCTCCCCGGTTGGGCTCAATTATTCCGACATAACCGCAGCATACCAGCAAGTCGATGCCACCATCGATACGATCGATACGAACCTCGCCACGGCGGATCAAAGCTCTAAGGCGTTTGTTGACGAGCTCTATGAACGCATCTCGAAGCTTAAGCTCATGATTAGCAATTTGCGGTCATCGTGCTATGCCGGCGGCTCGTTCAATGAGGAGGGGGCGTCGGGTCTTGCAAGCCGTGAATGGTACGTCACGGCGGCCAACACGACTCTTGCGCTTAAGCTCGAGGAAGACCCCTTCTCGTATGAGGCGGGAGAGGTTACGCTTACCGAAGACCAATGGGTTGCCGGCCTCTGCCAAGATGTGTACGCCTATGCGGGATATTCACTCCTTGCCCGAGGTTGGGAATATGGCGCTCAGGATGGCACCGTTTACGCGAATGGATATTTCTCCGCGATTCAAGGCGATGCGCGGGCGCAGTTCACAGAATTTGCGGTTGCCGAAGGGCAGGCCCGCGTCGGATATGTCGAAGGTGACGTTAAGGCTGGGTGGAGCGATGAATACATTGGCGCTCATGCCGAAGGGAGCATCGGAGTAGCGCAGGCGGAGGGCAAGATTCGCATCGGACCCGAAGAATTTGGTGGCTTTATATCGGGGGCTGCGGATTTCTGCACGGCAGAGGGAGCCGCGGCCTTCGAGCTCGAGGATGATGGGGAGTTTGCCATCGGCCTTAAAGGTGAAGCGACGGCTGCGCAGGCAAAGGCTACAGCCGGCTTCGACTTCCTTTCCTACTCATCTGATAACGATGGGTCTACCTTTGGCGAAAAGGAGAAGAAGCGTCTGTTTGGAGCCAGCGCAAGCGCCAAGGCGGGCGCTGGCGTGAGCGCAGGGGCTTGGCTCGAGAGCGAGACGGCTATCGAGGGAAACTTTGTAAACGTCAACGCTACGTCGTTCAGCCTCGATCTTTCGCTCATCGTTGGCTTCGAGGTCGATGTTACCGTCCCAACGTTGTCGTTCAAATGGCCTTGGTAGGGGGTGATTCATGTGTCGAATCAAGATCAGGTAGATCAATACAGGCGGCAAATGAATCAAAAGAAGCAGGAGCTTGACGCTGTGCAAAGCGAGCGGAGCCAATACATGGCGACAGCTCAAAGAATCGGAGAGATCTACGATCGCCTGGCACAAAATAAAGCGACTGTTCGCGAAAAGCGCGATGCGCTCAACAGCTTTAAAGATGACGAATACGCCTGGTTTGTAGGCACCCAATATGATGAGGCATATCGAGGAAGCGTGCAGACGGTGGTGGGTTCCTACGACACGCTCATCAAGCTTCTTGATACGAATCTTGATATGCTTAACAACGAGCGACGGAGGTACGAGAATAAGGCCTATGAATGCGACGGCCTTATCGGCGTGCTCGAGAGGGGCATCAACTATCTCGGCCGTTCGATTCAGAACCTCATTAACTAAGGGTGAGATGTATGAAAATACGTGCGGTTGTACCGTTGCGCTATCAAAATCTGCTCGAGCGCGACGACGCAAAACGAGAGCTGGCCGATATCCAGGCATTTCTTGATACCAGCGGTATTGAATATGGAGAGGGCGCCATCGAGTTTACGCCGTTGAGCATGAGATACGTCCATAGCGATCGACAGCTTCATATGGCGTGCCTTTTTGTTAACACGCTTGAGGGCGCCATACAAGAGCTTCACGCGGTTGTTCGCTTGAAGCTCGCCGATGGCTCCGCTGGGCGGAGCGGTTCGGCTGAGGCTGCTCGGAATGCGATATTTGCCAAGACGACCTTCGACTTCGCCCCTGATTTCATGGGGAGGCTCAATCGAGGGGAGGCAATGCTTATTCACATAGGCATTCCGACGAAGGGGCTTCACGAGGACGAGGCTTTCTCGGTGCGCGATTTCGTCATTTCGGTTTCGGAAGTTCGCGTGACGCCTGCTCCCCCTCTTGACGAGCCGGACGAACGAGAGGGCTGCGATGATGTTTGGTAACAGCGGAGACGGCTTCGTAGAGTGCTTGGGCACGATCGAGCAGTTTGGAATCTGGGGACCATATAACTATTGGCGGGTACGCGTCTCGTACGTAGTGGCCGGGGTTCGCTATGAGATTACCGAATCGGTCAAGATGGTGTCTCGCGCCATCAAACTGGGCCCCATTCCCATCGGGCAGGAGCAGGTTCCCAAATTGCCAACAACCGAGGTGGGGGCAGCTGTTACGGTCTGCTATGACCCTAATCAGCCCCTTCGGGCGTATTTGCGCGAGAACGTTGGCCATATGACTACCGACTAGCAGCCATGTGGCATTGATCTGCCTGGACGGCCCATGTAACTGCGCCGGTCCCGCCTGAGGATGAGACGCGCCGGACGACGTGCCGAGCTTGGCGTGGAACCGCGGATTGCTCGCGATAACGCGCTCCCATCGCGCCGGATGACGTGGCGAGTGCAGAGGGCCGGTAGGTGTTGCACAACCCAACCGACCGGTTTTCTGCTTTGCAGAAGGGCCGCGGCGGTGATAATGGGAAAAGCGATGCTGCGGCATACGGCGTAGAAAGGGGACATCATGGCCAAGGTCATGTTCGACGTGCTGCTTCCCTCGACGGGCAGGCACTACGACTTCTGGGTGCCCGAGGACATGCCGATGCAGCAGGTTTCCCAGCTCGTCGCCGAGGCCATGCAGGTCGCCGAGCCCGACTATTACGAGGCGGCCCCCGACGCGGCGCTCATGTACGTGCCCACGGGCGAGATTCAGGAACCCTCGGCCACCGCAGCGGAGATCGGCTTCACCGACGGCGACGCGTTCGTGCTCGTCTAAGAGCGGCCGCCCATGAAGTTCAAGGTCGTCTATCGCAAGAAAACGGGCATCAAGCGCTTTCGCATCGAGAGCGATAAAAACGATGAGCTCGGCTACGCGGAAGCCGAGACGCTCAAGCGCGGCGGCCTTTCGTCGCTCGTGCCGCTCACGTACGAACAGCGCGGCCGCATCTACCGCTTCACCTACGCTGCGCAGGGTTTCGTGCCGCTCAGCAAGATGACGGGTGAGCCGTTTGCACCCCGCCAGCTGGAACGCATGCTCACTTCGTTCTACACCTTGCTGCTTGAATGCGAGAACAGCGGGCTCATGCGGCAGCGCGTGTGCGCGGACCCTGAGTACATCCTTTACAACGAGGCGGCCCGGGAGTGCCGCTTCATCTACGTGCCGCTTCAGTCGTTCGCCCCGGTGGAAAACGACCTCAAGGGGGCGCTCATCTATATGTGCGACCGCGCGAAGGTGCCGCCGGCCGAGGTTGCTCTGCGTGAGCGCGTTCTGGATTACCTGCGGCGCACGGCGGTCTTTACGAGCGTAGATTTCGGCGCGTTCCTGCAGAGCATGGGGCTTGTGGGCGAGGATGGCGCATATCTTCCCGATATTGCCCGCGACTCAGCATGGCTCGATACCGATCAGCTGGGAGACCGGGCGAACCATGGGCTCGATTTCGTTGCGGCGCAGCAGCGTGCGGCGGTGCCGACTCGATCGGAATGGAGGCTCGTGCGCGTGGCAACGGGCGAAAGCTGGTTGTTGGGCGCGGGAACGTATGACGTGGGCCGAATGCCGGAATGCTCGATTTCTCTGCCCGATGTGGTGGGGCTCAGCCGCAATCATATGGAGTTTCTGGTGGAGGGTTCGGGTTGTTACGTGCGCGATTTGGGGTCGACCAATGGCGTGAACATCAATGGGGCACGCGTTCCCGCGAATGTCTATGTGCCGGTGAGCGCAGGCGATATGCTCACGTTGGGCGAGGAACAGTTCGAGATTCAGTAGCAGATGGGTTACACGGCAGCGTAGGGAGGCAATATGGGGGTCGAAGCGATGGAGCGTCAGCTTGAGAATGCTCGCGTGGCGCTGCGCGAGCTGGAGCAGGAGCGCGAGGGGCTTGCCTCCTTCATGACCCAGGTGGCGAATGGTCGTGCGGAGTTTGAGGGACAGCTCGCGCGCAAACGCAACGTTGCCCAGCGCATGCGCCTGGTGCCCAATGCTAAGCTTGCGCAGGGAATCGCTGGGCTCATCGACAGCCGCCTGGACAATGGGTTCTCGGGGGGTATCGAAGGCTGCTTTGACGGCGTGGCGCGCGAGGGCCAGCGGGCAATCGCTCAGGTAGAGCAGGAGATACAGCGGACTCGGGCCACCATCGCTTCGCTAGAAGACAACATCGTAGCCGAGCGGTGGCGCATCGCAGAAGAGGAGCGGCGTCGTGCCGAGGAGGCAGCGCGTGCTGCAGCCGAGGCGGCTCAAGCCGCTCGGCAGGTATAGGAGGCGGATATGGATATCGTTATTGCGGATGCGGAGATGCGCACGGCGGCGGGTGCCATCGAAGATGCGCTCTACCAACTCTCGTCCATATGCTCCCGTGCGGTGCCCATCATCAAAGGGCTTCAAGACACCGGCGCGCTCTCGTCTGAGAATCTCGACGAAAAGTACCAACAGCAGCTGGCCGACCACTTGAATGCCCTGGCAACGACCATGGAGGAGCTGCATGAGGGCGTGCTGACGGATGCCATGGCATTTGTGGGGCAGATCGACGAAATCGATTCGTTCGTGTACTAGGGCCGCGCTTTTGGGGTCCAAGCGAGAGGGGCGCTATGAGCACTATCACCGTAGACAAAAACGGCATCCTTGATGTGGTCGCCGGGCTCCGCGCATTGCAGGCCATGACGGCGGAGTACGAAGCGTTCTCGGTTTCGTTTGGGCAGAGCAGGGGGCCGCAGGCCGTGGCGCTGAGCGAGGCGGCTACGCGCGTGGCCGCGCTTGCCCAGGCACAGGACGATCTCCTTGAACAGATTATACGGGGCATTGTGTATGACGCCGAGGCCTTGGGCACGGTCGATGCCGAGCTTGCCCAGGCGCTGCTCGCCGAGGGGAGTGCGGCGTCATGAGACATACGGCGGGGTTCCGTGCAACGCGGAGCAGTTTGGCGTGCCGTGCGGCTCCAGGCTGTCCGTCGTGCGGCCAAGCGGGGCGTGCGAAACAGGTGACTGGCATAGCACGAGGCCGCTTGGCGTGCGTGTTTGCAACGGTGGCGTTGCTGGCAATGATGATGTTGGGAGGGTGCACGATGGTGCAGGATGCAAGTTCGCAGATGTCGCGGGGTTCGCAGGGGACGGCGTCTCGCGCGCAGACGACCCAGGACCAAAGTACGCCTTTCCCCTGGCAGGAGGATACTGAGCTCACCGACGACCTCGAACGCGTGGCGGGGACGCTCGGCATGAGCGAAGACGAAATTGAGCAGATGCGCGTCGATGGCGTGGACGAGAGTTCGTGGCGGCTCTTGGCGCCGGCGCTTGCGGCCGAGGAGCACCTGGCGCAGAAATACGGCATCGGGTTCACGGCGATCGATTGCTACTACAACCTCACCGACGACCAGCAGGGCAACCGAGCCTGCATGGTGCGTGTGACGCCGCAGGCTGGTGAAAACGCTGGTAACGAGTACCTTGTGCGCTGTGATTGGACCCAGGATGCCGCAAGCCCGGTGTGGACCGAGGATTATCTTGCAGTGGCTCGTGCCGGCGAATATGCCGCCTATGTTGAAGGGCTTTTGGAGCCCGGACTGACCGACATAGGACCTGGCCTGGTCATTACCGCGCAATTCTATGAGGGCGATATGTTCGGCGACGACGAAGGCCCGGCGACCCCCATCGCCGAGCTCGCCCGCGCGCATATGGGCGAACTCTATGTGTACGTGCGGCGCACGGAGGGCATGGACGAAGCGGCGTTCGATACCGAGGTCGCGACCATCGCTGAGGCGGCGCGCGCGACGGGGCTTCGCCTGTACATCACGGCGGGCTGCATCGACCGTCTGGGTGCCGATGAGGAGCTCACGCTCGAGGTGGGGGCTGGCGCCATGCGCAACCGCGATGCCACCGATGCCGAGCACCTGCTTCCCGTGTGCGTGTGGCGACGGTCGGTTGCGGTGAACGAGGCGAGCAGGACGAGCGCGGAGGGCGCGCAAGCCGCGTCCTAGCTGTGACAAAAGGAGGTGCACGATGGCGTTAACCGACGCGCAGGTGGGCATGCTCGATGTATTGACCTACGAGAACGAGGGTGGCGGAGGCATTTTTTCGGCAAGCGATGTCAAACAGGGGGCGGCCCTGGGCGATATTGTCAACCGCTACCTTGCTTCCGGTAACGAGACGAATGCCGATCGCGCGCTGCTCGAGGCGATTGCTAGCGACCCAGACCTCAGCAGCCTACGCCTGATCGATATCGACTCGTACAACGCGCGCGGCTCCCGAGCGCTGGCGTTTCAGTCGCAGGACGCTGCGGATACCTATGTGGTCTTCAAGGGCACGGGCACCGGTGAGACCATTGAGGGCGATGCGACCAACTCGGAGTGGTACACCGATGCCATGGGCCTCTCGTCCACCGACACGCAGCCGCAACGCGAGGCCAAGGCCTATCTTGAATACATCGAGGGTCGCTTTGGCGGGTCAATCACGGCGACCGGTCATTCCAACGGTGCCAACAAGGCCATGTACGGTGCCATAACCACCGACGTGGTGGACCGGTGCGTGGTGTTTGACGGTCAAGGATTCAGTGCCGAGTTCCTGGATAAATACGCCGATCGCATCGACCAGAACGCGCACCTCATCTCGTATTACGGGCTCGAGGGCGACTACGTGGGCCCGCTTCTGCTGCCGCTTCCCATCGATAAGCGCTACATCAAATATGGCGACTCGTTTGACCCCGACGACCCGCTTAACACCTTCGCGATGAATCACGGTATGGACTCGTTTTACACCTCGTTCATACAGGAAGACGGCTCGATTCGCTATGAGTTCTCGGCGGGCGAGCAGTCGGAGTTCTCGCGCGAGATAGAGAATCTCATCCAGCACATCTGCGACAACACAACGCACGAGGAGCTGAGTTTGGTGGCTCCCGTTATGGGAGAGCTCCTCGACTCACTGAGGGGCAGCAAGGGCAAGAGCGTGGGCGAGGTGTTCTCGGATGAGAACAACCGGGCGGGCGTGCTCTTGCTCGTTGCCCTGCTTGTCTCGTACGACGGGCTTTCCGATTTCGTCTCGGCGGGGCTCGATGCCTTTGGAGATTCCATGTCCGAGGAGGACCGACGCGATTTTGAACTGCTGCTCCAGCTTTCGAGCAATCTGTACTCGGTGCTCACGCATTTTGGTTTAGGAGCGTTCCTTGGGACTATGATTGACACGGCGGGCATCAGTCTCAAGGTTGGCGGATCGATGGTGTTGGGGCTTTCTCACGCGGCGCTTGGATTCGATCCCATGAGGAGTAATCTGGTGCGTGATTTTAGCGAGGAGAAGCGCCAGGAGCTGCTCTCAATCGTACGTGAGATTGAGAACGAGCAGTGGTTCGATCCCACACGCTGGGACGTGGTGTACCGGGCCGAGAAGTTTTTCGGACGGCTCAACATAGCAAACTACCAGAACGATATGCGCACGTACTACCGCAAGGTGGCCGATATCGAGGGAACGACCGAGGCGCAGGTGAACCAGATCTTCGCCGGCGTGGAGGCGGCGAGCAAGCAGTACCAGAGGCGGGTACAGGAGAGTTTGGGTGAGGCGCTTGCCGTCATTCAACGCGCTGCGCCGTTGACAGCGTAGGGGCCAAAGACGAGGCATGGAACGCTCTCCCGCATGTAACCGATTGTTAACGCAGGGCGTCCATGTCTCTCTGGGCAAATGAGTTATTACATAAAGTGCATGAGTTGTGACAAGCTGGTTGCACGCTGTTCCGACGATGCAGTAAGACAAATGGAGTCGGTAGGGGAGCGTTTGGGAGAGCGGCCGATGTGGCGTGCGAGCCCAAGCGCGCTTGCAGCGCGGAGGTGTTCGTCGTGGACGCGTGCCGGTGTGCCCGGTTCGTGAATGTCTATGATGCCGAGCTGCTGAGCGAATCTGCTCGTTCGCGGGTGTTCCGCGGGGTGGTTGCTCGGGGCAGCTTGGCCGGTTTGCCTTGCGTCTACAAGGAGTTTTCGGGATCAGCTGCCTATCTGCGGCACCACGACGCCCTGCTATCCGCTCTCGAGCGCGCCCAGGCGAATGCGGGTGGCGGATGGCGCGGCGCTATTTCTGGCTTGCCGCGCATGTACGGTCACGCGCTTGTCACCTTGCCCGATGCTACCGAGCTCCTGTGCTGCTCATACGCGTGGGTCGAGGGAACGTCGTTGGCGCGCGTGCTGGTCGATGGCGGTGCATCCGAGGCGCGGCGTGTGCTGCGTGCGCATCCGGCCAACGCGCTTTCGCTGGCGGCGGCGATTGCGCGTGCCGTTGCGGCGATGCATGATGCGCTGCCGGGGCAGGTGCTGGTGCATCAAGACATCAAGCCTTCGAACATCGTGGTCTCGCCGCTGTTCGCGATGCCGGTTAAGGGCCCTGCAGCTGTGCCGCCTCCGTTGGCCACACCCGCTGCATGGGATTGCGCGCTCATCGATATCGATTTGGCGTATGCCGTGCCGGCAGCGGACGGCGTTTCGGGGGAGCTCGAAGCCTTCGGCCGCGCAGCCACCGTGCGCGATTCCATGGTCCGTGAAGTCTTCTGCCCCGTACCACACGGCACGCCGGGCTATGCGGCACCTGAATGCGTGGCGGATGAGAGCACGTCCGGTCCCGTGGGCGTCGCGCCGGGCCCCGCTTCCTCCTCCGATGTCTTCTCGCTCGCCGTAGTCATCCACGAGCTCCTTGCGGGCACGCTTCCCTATAGCGCGTCGCAGCCCGAGCCGGGTTCATCGGCCCAGGCGTGGGCAGGGTTCTTGCAGGCGGCCGAGCAACCCATAGCTCTTGATCCCAATCTTGCGCCCGAAGTTTCCGAGCTTCTCGCCTCCGCCCTCTCATTTGATCCTTCCTCTCGGCCTGCGGCTCGCGTCCTTGCTGAAGGTCTTGAGCGCACCGCCCGTTGTTGTGCTCGGGTGCTCGCTTCTGAGTGACGGGGCAGCCGATGGGGTGCTCACCGGGTAAATGCGCCTATGACGTGCTGATTTGCAACACCCCTCCAACATTTCTTGCGTATGGCCGAGGTGTTGCGCAACACCTCGGCTGCCTGATTGAACGTACGATGCTTGGTACGCGTGGAGAAGGGGGTGTTGTATGGCGGAGGGGTCCATGCCGGGCGCGGCGAAGCACGAAAGCTCGTGGGACAGCGCGTTCTATCGGTTTGCGGAGGGCATTCGCTCGCTGTCACGCGGGGCCATTAACTATAAGATTCTCTATGCGCTCGTGGGTACCAACGGCCGCTATGTCAACCACAGCAACGCTCTGGTGCGCAAACGCACGGCTGCCGCGTTTTCGCGTCTGATTCATTCCAGCCGCTATGCCGATGACCTGCGCGAATCGTATCATCGCGACGACGAAGTTTTCTCATATGCGGCGAGCGAGCTCGTCGAGGAGCTTCGTCGTACCTCCGAGCAAGACGATGCCGCCATCATGGACGCTCTCTTGGGCACGCTGATGGATGGCGTGCAGCAGGGACTTCTCAACGAACAGCTTTCAGGTCGTATGGATGTGAGCCGCATTCGCTTGCGTCGCGAGCTCGGTGCGCTTTCAGCGTGGTGCCATGCCGCCAAGGTTGGTGGAGAGATTCCGCTCGAAGAACTCGTGGCCGCCATCTTCCATCTGCTTGCTTTCGGTCGCTTGGACGAGCGCTTTGCGCGTACCCTGTTCGATGCCACGCCGGCCGAGGGAGCACAGGACGATGTTCTGGCGAATGAGCCTGAGTTTGACCGCGTTGGCGATGCCTGCCTCATCCGTGTGCGCGATGATCGCTCCGCTCCGCTCGACGGCATCTGGCGCGTACGAGCCGACGAGCCGTTCACCATCGGACGCTACACCGACTGCGACGCCATCGAGGCCGACCCACTTGTATCGCGGCTGCATTGCCGCATTTACTGCGACGATGGCACCTGGTATGTGGAGGACACGCATAGCTGCCACGGCACCCGGGTGCTGCGTGGCGATTCCGCCGCAAGTTCGACCGTCGTGTTTGACAGCGAGCAATCGGAGTCGCCGGTGTTCAAGCTTGCATTCGGCGACCGCATCGAGCTCGCAGGACGCGTGATGTATTGGTTTCGCTCGCTCGCAATGCGCGAGGCTCATCAGTAGGAGTGGCCTATGCCCAACTGTCAGATTCTAAATGTACCCGACGGCAGCCGAGCTCTTGCATATCCGGTCAGCTCGTTCGAAGTGGTCGAAGGCCGTCTTGCCGACGGCATGAGCGCGCTCGCAGCGACGGTGCTTCTCGACGGCCGTCTGATGCAGTATCCCGACGGCCACCTGGAGGCGCGCTATGCCATAGCGGGCGAGCTGCTGTCTGAGCGCTTGATGCGCCCATTTACCGCAGACGAGGCCTGCGCGCTCTTCAGCAGCATAGCTCGCCTCATCGACGCGCTCATCGAGCACCAGATGCCCATCATGAACGTGCAGATGAGCCTTGGCGAGGTGGCGGTCGATGGCGCGGGTTCGGCGCGCTTCGTCTTCTTGCCACTCAGCGATCTGGTGCCCGATCTCAAGGCGATGCAGGGGTTCTTCCGGTCTCTTGGCGAGCAGATGCGGGGTGTCGATACGACGGCGAACGGTATCATCGGCTCGTATCTCACCTATTTTCAGGCGTACCGCACATTCGATGTCATGGCGTTTTCCAAGCATCTCGAGCAGCTTGTGGTTTCTGCGATGTGTTCGCTTGAGCCCAATGAGACCATCCCCAAGGAGGCGGCGGCACCCGAGCGCTTTCCCCGCGGCGGCGAGCGCACGACCTGCCTTGACGTTGAGCGGGGCGATGACCAGGAGACGACGGTCCTTCAGATCGAGGAAGCGAGCGACTCGCTCACCACAATGTTGTCCGGGGCGAATACGGGCGGATCTGAGCCGGCTTCCGCCGCCGTGACCGATACGGGAACGGTGGTGCTCGAGACAGATGATGAGCAGGTTGATGATCGCTATGCCGATGAACACGTGATTCAGTCGCGCCAAGGGCTTACGGGCGTACTGAGCGACTTGGATTTCAGCATATGGGACGATGCGTCCGAGACGAAGCGGCAAACGCCTCAGCCCGTACCCGAGGAGCATCATCTGGAGCCCGCGCCTGCGACGCCGATTCCGAAGCGGCCCGCGGCGCCCGCGCCCACGGTAGCTGAGCCCGAGCCGTACGCCGAGCCGGAGCCAAACGCTGCGTCGGAGCCCGCTGCGCCCGAGTTCGAGCCGCATGCGGCGCCCGAGCAAAACGCTGAACCCGAGCCTGCCGCGCCCGAGCCTGAGCCATCGGCTCCGGAGCAGCTCGAGATCGAGGAGCTCCCTGAGCCTGAGCCCGTGCCGCCCGCCCTCAAGGTGGAAAAGGAAGTCGGTCCGTCGCATGGTTTGGATAGCGCTTCGGCGACATTGGAGTGTGAGGAGGATTTCGCATCCCCAACACCGGCACCAGCGCCTGCCGCACCGATACCGTCCTCTGTTGCGCCGGTCGCTCGTGCGCCGCGCCGACACTTCACCATGACGCGTCTGCGCACCGGCGAGACCTTCGAGATCCGCGGCCGGCACTTTGTGGTGGGTAAGTCGAAGCACAGCTCGTTCCAGGTTCGCAACACCACGACCGTCTCGCGCAGCCATGCGATTTTCTGCGTGAGGGACGGCGTATGCACCGTGATGGACGATTCGTCGCGCAACGGTACGTTTGTAAACGGCGAGCGCTTGGAACCGGGTGTGGCAATGGAGCTGGAAGACGGCGATACCGTGCGCATGAGCGACGTCGATTTCGTGTTCGAGGTCGATTAGATACGGCAGGACGGCAAAGCAGCGCGCACCGGTACGCTCCGCTGGCCCGGCCGCGCGCGGAAAGGATAGCGCATGATATTTGAGGCAACGGGCTACTCCAACGTGGGGCAGGTGCGCGAATCCAACCAGGACAGCTACCTCATCAAGGTCGCGTCTACCACGATGGGTGACGTCGCGCTGCTCGCCGTGGCCGACGGCATGGGCGGCCTCGAGAGCGGCGAGCTCGCTTCGGCCACGGTCATCCGCATGCTGTCCACTTGGTTCGACACCAAGCTCCCAGCCGCGTTGGAGGTCATGGAAACCTCGGTGGGCGGTTTCGAGCAGTTTGTCGACGGTCAATGGAACGGCCTTATTCAGGACATGAACATGGCGCTTATCCGTTACGGGATGGCGCATCACATGAACCTGGGCACCACGCTCACCGCGATGCTCGCCATCGGTGGGCGCTATTCGATTGTGCATGTGGGCGATACGCGCGCCTACGAGATTGTCGTTGGCGGCATTACGCAGCTCACCCAAGACCAGACCTTCGTGCGCCGCGAGGTCGAGGCTGGTCGTCTCACGCCCGAGGAAGCCATCGTGCACCCGCGTCGCAACGTACTTTTGCAGTGCCTCGGTTCAACCAAGGAGGTCGTGCCGGATCTCGTGCACGGCAACATCACGCGAGATGCCATCTACCTCCTGTGCTCGGATGGTTTTCGCCATGTGCTCACCGAGGGCGAGCTACGCAAGCGTCTGGGCCCGGCAGCCCTTACCGAGTCGCTCTGGCACGTCGAGCGCATGCGTCCCGGATTCACCCAGGCGGACGACGTGGAGCTCACGCGCGAAGAACAGGAAGGCTTTCCTCAGGGAAGCGTATCTGAGCAGTTGGCAATCACCGCGCAGCTGGTCATGGACCGCAAAGAGCAGGATAACCTCACCGCCGTGGTGATGCGCGTGAAGCAAGGAGACCGCTAATGGCTAGGATTCGCCGGGGCTCGTCGGCCCGCCGTGCGCGGGTGGGCGACGTCATCAAGGGGCAGTACAAGATTCTTCAGGTTATTGGCGCGGGCGGCATGAGCCGCGTGTACCTCGCCTCGGACCTGCAGCTTACCAACAAGATGTGGGCTATCAAGGAGGTCGACCGCCATGCGACCGACCCAGCTGGCCGCCCTATCGAGCAGTCGCTCGCCCGTGAGGCCGATCTGCTCTCTAAGCTCAACCATCCCAATATCGTTGATATCGTCAACATCGAGAAGACCGACGATTTCATCTATGTCGTGGAGGACTACGTCGAGGGCGACACGCTGGCGGATGTGGTGCGCAAAGACGGCCCGCAAAGCGAAGAGGACGTGCAGCGCTGGATGCTCCAGGCCTGCGATGCCCTCGGTTACCTGCACGAGCAGGATCCACCCATCATCTATCGCGACATGAAGCCCAACAACATCATGTTGCACCCGGATGGCTATATCAAGCTTATCGACCTCGGTGTGGCGCGCGAGTACGTTGATGATGTCAACAAGACCGATACCGTGGCCTTCGGTACCGAGGGCTACGCGGCGCCCGAGCAGTATGGCACCAAGACGCAGACGGACGCTCGCACCGATATCTACGAGCTCGGAGCCACCATGTGGCACCTGCTCTCGGGCGGGGCGCCGCCCATGGAGTTCCCGTTGCCCGACGTCCGCACGGTGAACCCCAATGTGTCCGAAGGCTTTGCGAACATCATCAACAAGTGCTGCAAGCTTGATCGCGTCGAGCGCTATCAAACGTGCGAAGAACTTGCCGTCGACCTTGAACGCTACCAAGAGCTTACAGCCGAGTTCCGTCAGAAGCAGGTCAGGAAGGTCCGCTCGTTCGTCATGTGCGCGGCCAGTGCCGTGCTCTGCGTGGTCGTGGGCCTGGTGTGCTTGGGCGCGCGCGAGGGCGTGATCACGCAGAACTTTGAATACCAGATGCAGATCGGCGACGACGCGGTGCGCTCGTCCGATGCGGTGGCGGCGCAGACCGCCTACCTGGATGCCATCTCGCGCCGTCCGGGCGATACGCGCGGCTACGAGGGCCTCATCGCCTCGTACAAGATCGACGGCGCGTTCGATACGGACGAGAAGGCGCAGTTCGATTCCGTTTACCAGGCTAACGTGGAGGCGCTGCGCCGCAGCGACGACTTCGCGCAGCTTTCCTTCGATATCGGCCAGTTGTACTGGTACTACTACGCGTACGGCGGCGCGGGCGATGCCGAGGAGAATCAGAGCACGCGAATCAAGGCTTCGGCGGAGTACTTCCAGGCTGCAGCAGAGGACGTGACCTTCGAGGACCGTCAGCGCGCGCAGGTCTACAGCGGTATCGCTGAGTTCAACCTGCAGATTTCCGAGGCGGTGCGCACCGACTCGGATAGCGATGAGGATTATCAGGAGTACTGGGACAACCTCGAGCAGCTGGCTGACACCATCGATGGGGACACGAACAACCGCGTGCGGCTGGATAGCTATGCGCTCATCGTGAACGCGCTCGAAACGTATCTGTACGGGTTCGAGGGCGCAGGCATCACGCAGAGCGAAGTCGAGGATCTTTACACCGTGGCGCTCCAGGGCCTGAACGACCTCGAGGGACGCTTTAACGAGGACGACGCAGGTTCCGAGGCCGAGCGCCAGGATGCGCTGTCGCGTCTGCAGAACCAGGTGCGCACGAAGATTACGACGGTGTACGCCGGCGCCGTCGTTGGCGGGAACTAGGAGGGGCGACGATGGAAAACGTGCTGTTGGGCGTAGCGGTTGCCCTGTTTATCATCGGCGCCGCCTTGGCAGTGGTCGCCGGCGTCATGTTCGTAAAGCGCGATGTGATGGATTCGGTTCGGTTCTTGCAGGGCAAGCGCATGGCGCAGCCGGCAGGCGCCGCCAAGAAGTCGTCGCGCACGGGCATGCTTCGCCAGGGGCGTCAGGGCCGTCGCGGCGGTGGGGCGCGTGCCGGGCGGCCGGCGGGCGATGACCGCGCGACCGATGTGCCCGGCACCGGTCCGGGCGAGGATTCGCCAACGGCCGTGGTGGCGGCCGGCCAGGAGCGCGGCGACGACCGCCCAACGACCATCTCGGGCAAGGCTGTTGCCTCGCCGAGCGGGAAGGACGCGTTCTCGGACGGCGGGGCACCGCGCTACGAGGAGTCTGAGTTCCCTACCGAGATCTTGTCCGAGCGGGACGATTCCGAGCAGCCGACGGGGGTGCTCGCGGCATCGGACGAGGGCGCCGAGAACAGCGAGCGGCCTACGGGCGTGTTGGGTCCGGAGGAACAGGCAGAGGGTAGCGAACGGCCCACGGGCGTGCTTACCGAAGACGGGGCAGGCGAAGATGAATCCGAGCGCCCCACGGGCGTGCTTGCCGACGAGGCTTTGGGAGAGGTGGAGGATAGCGAACGGCCCACGGGCGTGCTTGCCGAAGACGAGGCTGCCGAGGATGCTGAGAAATCCGAATGCCCGACGGTGCTCCTGGGCGATGAGCCCGCCGATGAGTCCTCCGAGGCCGCAACAGGCGTGCTCGGCGCGCACGATGCCGACGAGCCCTCCGAGGCCGCAACAGGCGTGCTTGTTGGGGAGGTTGCGGCGCTGGATGACGGTGGGTCCACCGCAGAAACAACAGCGCCCGAAAGTGTTGCGCAACAGGATGAATCGCTCTTCCGATTCATACTTAAACAAAATGTCATGGTTGTTCACACCGAGGAAACTCTTGATGAGCACTGAGCGGGAAGGAATTGATAATGTCTGCGTTCAGCAAGCTTAAATACTATGCCCGGAAGCCCGTGGCCGTGATCATGGCCGCCTCGCTCGTGACCTCGACGGTCCCGGCGGTGAGCCTCGTCGCCGCGGCTCCGGTGTATGCCCAGCAGAAGGCGGGCGGTGGCCATGAGGTCGCTACGGAAGACGAGCAGACCAGCAATGGCACGTTTGATCCGAGCACGGGCGCTATCCAGCTGATGTTCGATTCGGCGAGCAGCGAGGCAGGCAGCGTCGAGATTACGCACGAGCAGATCGTAGATCTGCTCAAGGCGCAGAAGGCAAACGAATTCGCTCAATACTTCGACTACAACGGTGGGTCCGGAGCGCAGTTCAAAGCTGCGGTTGACGAGAAGATCGAAGAGCTCAAGAAGGATAAACCCGGCACCTATGAGGTGAAGGATACCGCTTACTCCATCACGGACATCGCGTTTACGGTTGCCGCGCAAGAGGGCAGCAGCATCAAAGTTAAAACCGCAGATGACGGCACAGTTACGGTGAGCACGGACGCCGAGGTGGCAAACGAGCCGCTTACCATCACGGTGACTTCGATCAGCTACCAGTTCGATTTCAAGTACGCCTTCACGCCGGAGGCGGCTCCTGAGCCCGAACCGGAAGAGCCTGAGAACCCCGGTGAGTCCGGAGAGACGACGGGTGAGACACCCGGGCAGGGTTCTGGCGATCAGAGTTCTGGCGGTGATCAGGGTTCTGGCGGTGATCAGGGTTCTGGCGGTGATCAGGGTTCTGGCAATCAGGAGGAGACGCAGCCGGCAGAGCCCGAGACGACCGAGGCCTGGTTCGGTGGCAAAGACGATGCGAGCTTCACTGACAAGGCGAGCGGGAAGATCGACCTTGAGGCCGCCCCTCTGTCTTATGATGGCGTGCTGACGGTGACTGCAGAAGACTATTGGGCGGGCGCAACAGAGAGTGCCACAACGGTCGATGCGCAAGGTGAGCTCGTTTATCAGGGCGATCCTATTCAGTGCACCGTGCTGAGCAAGCAGCCGGGTAACCTCGATCTCACGGTCGATCTTGGCGATGCGGAGAACTACATCGACGTGTCGGTGGAGCGTGGGAACAGGACGGGCCTCTTCTTCAAGAAATATGACTACGTCGTCACCATCACGCCTAAGCACGCGAGCGAAGCGCCGTTGAGCTTCCGCATCAACGTGAAGAGCCGTAAGGGCAATTACACCATCACCGTCAACGTTCCGCAGGTCCAGCCGAAGCAGGTCGATCTTGCGACGATTACCACCGATGCAATCGACTTCCGTATGGCCGATGACCAGGCAGACGATATCGTTAAGGCGGCAAACGCGGCGGTAGAGAAGGAAACCGGCGTCAAAGACCTCTTTGCTACAGCTGAGATTACCGATAAAGATGCGTACTACGGCGCCGCGCTGAACGGTATGACGCTCAGCGCATCGAGCTATACGATGACGGTCAACGAGGATGCCGAGGGCGCTTCGGACTACGATTTCACGACGTCGACCACGGCCGAGGGCGGAACGACCACGATCACCCAGACGCTCCCGAAGGTGCCGGTCAACAAGATGCAGACCATCGCGTGGGGCGAGGACGGCTCGGGCAACCTGTCGCTGACCGGTACCTCGCTCGGTGGCGAGAAGACGCTGACCGCCCCGGATTCGAATACCTGGTTCCGCACGGAGGCGAGCGCTGCTTGGAAGGGCGGCAAGCTCGTCCAGACCACGGCCGAGACCCCGTCGGATGGCCTGAAGTTCTCCGAGAAGAGCACGCTTGCGGCGAGCGGTCAGGGTGCCCAGGAGGGGACGTTCTTCGTCCAGGACAGCGATACCCAGGTCGTGAAGAAGATCACAGGGGTTACCTACCAGTACGACAACATTGCTCCGGGATTGACCGCGCTGAACGCGAAGGCAGGTTCAAGGGAGTTCAAGTCGAGCGACGGTGAAATCTGGGCATCCGAGAAGATGAGCGTCGAGTTCATGACCAACGAGGGCGCCTCAGATGATACCAAGTCGGGCATCGACTCCGTCAGCGCTTCCTACTCTCAGAAGGGCAGCAGCGAGGAGACCGAGGTCAAGGACATCGACTACGACACCTCGAACGGCGCAACCACGTATTCGTTCTCGATCGATGAGGACTCCGAGGTCAGCACCGAGAGCATCAAGATCGACCTGCAGGATAAAGCGGGTAACGAGCGCAATGACCAGGGCATCCATGACACGACGACGAATATCGACGTTGCCAAGCTCGTGGCCGAGGCCTCTGCGCCCACCATCAGCGCCACGTGGGATTCGAGCGACGCCCAGAACGGCAAGTACTACAACCACAACCGCTCGCTCACGCTCACGGTGAACGCCCCGTTCTTCGAGTACACCCAGGAGTATCTGGGCAACCACGCCATGGCTACCATCACCAAGGATGGGGCTGCGTGGAAGACCGTGACCCCGGGCGACTTTACCAAGACCGGCGACGACACGTGGTCCTGCACCATCTCCTTCACGGAGGACGGCGACTACGAGGTTTCGAATGTCAACGCCACCGACGTGCTCGGCCGTACGAGCACCGCTGCGGGCGATACGTTCACCATCGATAAGACCACGCCGACCATGCAGGTGTCGTTCGACAACAACAACGTGGCAAACGGCAAGTACTACAACGCCGCGCGCACGGCTACGATCACCATCACCGAGCACAACTTCGATCCGTCGCTCGTGCATATCACTCCGACGGCGGGCGCGGGCAACGGCGGCGAGGTCGGTCAGCCTTCCATTTCCGGCTGGTCGACGAGCGGCGACGTGCATACCGCCACGGTGACCTTCCCCGGTCAGGGCGTCTACACGCTCTCGGTGGATGGCATGGACCTCGCGACCAACGAGCTGACGCCGTACACCTGCCCCGAGTTCGTGGTCGATACCCTCACGCCCGAGATTACTATCTCCGGCGTCGAGAACATGACCGCCTACCAGGGCGATGTGAACCCGTCGGTCGCGGTGCACGATACCAACCTCGATAGCGCGACCGATATTCACGTGGAGGTCGTAGGCATCTCGCCCTACGGCGAAGAGGCGAACCCCTTCACCAATGACCCGTCCATCACGGCCACGGACGCATCGGTGAGCTACCGGAACCCCTCCGACGTCAAGGCGAACGACAACGTCTACACCGTCGTGGTGAACGCAGTCGACCTTGCCGGCAACACGAGCGACGACGCCGTGACGTTCTCGGTTAACCGCTTTGGCTCCACGTACGTCATCTCCGACGAGACGGGCAAGATGCTCAACGAGTACCTCAAGTTCGACGATACGACCGACGTGCGCGTGACCGAGATCAACCCCTCGGGCCTCGATGCGAGCCAAACGGCCGTCGAGCTTACGCGCGATACGAGCAATACAACCCTTTCTGCAGACGACTATACCGTCGAGCAGGGTTCTGCGTCCGGCTGGCAGGAGTACGTCTACACGGTGAACCGCGACAACTACGACACCGACGGCGTGTACCGCGTACTCTTCCACAGCCAGGATAGGGCGGGCAATGTGTCTGAGAACGAGATGGAGGGCAAGAACGCCGCCGACGAGGGCGCCTCGGCACAGATCAACTTTGCAGTCGACGATACCGCGCCGCTCGCCTCGTTCGTTGACCTTAGCAACACGGAGCCGTATAACGAGTCGAGCCATGTGGCGAAGGTGACCTTCGAGGACAACCTCATGCTTGACCACGCGGTGGTGGAGATTAACGGCGAGGAAGTCGCGACGTTCGACGCTGAGCAGCTCGCTCAGACCGCGACGCAGGAGTTCACCATCAACGAGTCCACCGGTAACCAATCCGTCCGCGTAACCGTGTACGATGCGGCGGGCAATGAGGGCGAAGCCGTTATGGACAACGTTGTGGTAACTACGAGCGCGTTCGAGCTGTGGCGTCGCAACACGCCGCTCTTTGCGGGAACGATTGCAGTCGCGGTGCTTGCGGCGGCGGGCGTCATCTTCGTAGTGGCAAAGAAACGCTCGAAGGACGACGAGGCTGAGGCGTAAGCCGACTAGGCCAAACGATTGAGCGCGGAGCGCCTCGTCTGTGCATGCGGGCGAGGCGCTCTTTGATATGAAAGGGACGGCTGGATGTCCGAGACGGTTCGAACATGTTCGGTATGCGGGTGCCGCGTGCCAAGTGAGGCCGCTACGTGTATCTATTGCGGTGCTCTGCTGGAAGAAGTTGCTCCGGTGACGGAAGCGCCGGCTGGTGACGACGCGTGCGCCCGCCCCGAGGATGTGCCCGTCCGCTCCGCGGGTGCCCCCGCCGAGGGCAAGCGCGCTCACTCCAAGGGCGACCCCGATGAGGACATCCGCGCCGAGGATGCTGAGCGGGAGCTGTTCTCCGTTGCATGTTTCGGGTGTAGCGAGGCAGCCCACCCGCATGGCGGCGCGCATCGCAAAGAGCGGAATCTGCATGCCGCGCGGCCCAATCGTTCCGTTTTGGACGGGCGGCACCGTCGTGCCGTCAAGATTGGCGTATGCATCGGTGCCGTTGTGCTCGTGGTGTTGCTTGGCGTGGCGATTGTGCTGGCCTTCATGTCCGATCTTGATTTGAAGCGGCGGGCAGAGGCGGCTCAGGCTGCACAGGATGAGCCAGCGAGCGGGCGCGTGATCGACATCCCCGCTGCCGGATGGGGCGGGAGCTTCGCGGCGAGCGATGGCACGACGTTGTATTGGTCGTCAGGGGAGGGCATCTACGCGCTCGATGCGGCCGATATGGGAAAAGATGTCGATGCCCGTCAGCTGGGAACCGACGCTGCTACGGGGATGTATGTCGTAGGAAGCCAGTTGGTCTATACATGCGGTGACGAGGTTCGTACGCTGCCAACGGGTGCCGAAGGAGGGGATTCCTCCCCCATATCCCTCTTTACCTGCGGCGATGTTGAGCAGATTGCGGGCTTTGCGGTGCATGGAGACGTCGGTTACCTGCTGGTGCAATCGGGGGAGCCGGAGGGCTCCCCAGCAGACTCTGATGATGCTGCCGATGCGGGCGAAGGCTCGGATGGTTCCGCTGCCTCCTCTGGCGACGGCAGCGCGGCCGGTATGGTACTGCTGAAGGCAAATCTTGCTTCGGAAGAGCCTGCATGGACGCAGGTGTATGCTGTCGAAGGTTCGCATGGCTGGCTGTTCGATGTGGGCGACCAACTGGCAATAATGAGCGCAACCGAGACCACCTGGACGCTCGCCCAGACAGATTATGGTGCGCTGGAAGATGAAGGCGCTTCGGCCGCGTCCTCGGCGTTCCAGCCCATTGCGCAGGCGGACGAGCAGCTGCTTGCCGCCTTTTATGATGGAAAGAACATCTATACAACCGTGAGGGGCGCGAACGACACTCCGGTTACGGCGCGCCAAGAGCTTTCGGGCTCGTTTTCGGACTATACCAATGTGGCGGGTACGCCGCTCTTTGCAGGTGGTCCCAGCCTGTGCGTCGTGCTTACCGATGCAGGGGGCTTGGCATGGATTGATTCACAGACGGGTTTTTTGCACGATTCTTCGGAGCTCGTGGACGAGGCAGGGCTGAGCGTCACGCCTGCGTCGAGCAAGATAGCCGTCGATGGCGCCACGGTATGGGTGCTTTCCATGGCTTCGGATGGTGCGGGTGAACTCGTTTATCTTGACTGCTCGGATGATTCCGAGGGTATCGTATCGGCATACGGAGCCAGCGCGTAGAAGCGCGGCTCTCAACGAAGGGAGCACGTCATGTATTGCACCAACTGCGGCGCCTTGAATCGTGAAGGATATGCGTTTTGCACCAACTGCGGAGCTCCCCTGCTGCAACAGTCGCCGTCGCAGCAGGTAGCCGCTCGTCCGGGTCAGCAGGCCCCTCATGCTGGGGCGGTGCCGCAGCCGCGCCCGGCCCAGGTGGCCCAGCCTCGCCAGGCCCAGCCGCAGTCTCGGCCCGTGCCGCAGCCGCGCCCGGCCCAGGCAGCCCAGCCGCAGGCTCGGCCCGTGCCGCAGCCGCGCCCGGCCGTTCCCGCAGCCCGTCCTGTGCCTTCGCGTCCGGCCCCCTCGTCTTCCGAGCTCCCCCGCATCGTCCCTGATCGCCCACGCTCGTCGAATGGCCCCCAACTCACCTTGGTACGCTCCAACGGCACGCGCTATCGCATCACGGAGTTTCCGGCGGCGGTGGGCAAGGGCTCGGCGTCGAACGTGCGAATTAGCGGCAACACGGCCATCTCGCGCGTACATGTGCTCATTAATTTCCTGGGCAACGGATTCTCGATCGAAGACAAGGCCTCAACCAACGGAACGCGCATCAACGGCAACATGTTGCAGCCGGGAGAGTATGTGCGCTTGCACTCTGGCGATCGCTTGACGTTGGGTGACGAAGATTTTCTGGTCGAGCTGTAAGGCAATCTCCGGTCAATCACTGCAAGCACTTCCTATAATAGTAGGGGGGCGACATCCCTTCTCAAGAGGCAGGTCGTGCGCAGCAACGCGCTGCGCTCCCTCTGCCTGTGCCATGAGGGAGCTTATGTATACTGTGGCGATTGTTGACGATGACCAGGTCCAGGCAGCTGCGCTTGCTCAACAGATCAAAATGTTTTCATATGCTCAGGATGTTGCCAATATCGTGCTTTTGGCACCCGGCGATTTGGCTTCGAGCGGTCTTTCGGGCATCGATATCTTGTTCATCGGCGTTCGGCTTGGCGAAGGGCCTACGGGTATCGATCTGGTCGATGCGCTCGTGCCGAGGGGCGGCTCGGTCCAGGTTATCTACGTTTCGGACCATCTTGAGTACGCGCCACAGGCCTATCGAACTGAGCATACGTGGTTTTTGGCAAAACCGGTCGAACCCGATAGCCTTAACGCCGCACTGGCGCGGGCTATTGAGAACCTCAACTGCTCGCAGCGCAAGCCCATTCTCGTGCGGGCGAGAGGCTCGCTGGTGCAGCTTGTGCCTCAAGACATCATGTATGTGGAGAGCGAGCGGCGTCGCGCCCATATCCATCTGAACGGAAGCGAGGTCGTTGCATACGCCAAGCTGTCCGACCTAGAGCGTGCGTTGCCGCCCCAGTTTATCCGCTGCCATAAGAGTTTCCTCGTCAACATGGATTACATCTCGCAACTGCGTGCGCGCGACGCGCTGCTCACGACGGGCGACGTGCTGCCGGTGAGCCAGCGCTGCCGTAAAACGCTCCAGGAATGCTTTGTACGGTATGTGGGCCGTCTGGTGTAGCGGGAGGCTCAAGCGCGCTCGCTCGTGTGGGCAGCCGCTCCGCGCGCCGGCCGCTCGTGTTCACGCACCTCGGCGATGACGCGGGCCATGGTTTCGTCAATTTTGTCGCGTTTGAGTTCGCATTCCCAAATAGTGATGGGCGTCCAGCCGAGTTCTTTCAGCTCGGTGATCGCACGGGCGTCGCGCTCGATGTTGCGGCGAAACTTTGCCTCCCAGAACTCGGTATTGCGCTTTGGAATCGAAGGATTGCAGTGCGGGCATCGGTGCCAGAAGCATCCGTTCACAAAGATGGCGATTTTGCGTCCGGGAAACGCGATGTCCGGCCTGCCTGGAGCCTTTTTCCACTGAAGGCGATAGCCGGTAAGGCCAGCGGCTCGCAGGCGCTGGCGCACGAGCAGCTCGGGTTTGGTGTTTTGCCGCTTGTTTCCTTGCATGGAATGGCGGCTGTCGTGGCGGCGCTTGGCGAGGGCCGCAAGGTCTTCGTCGCTTGATGTCCGCGAGAGCGTATTGACGAGCTCTACATCTGCGGGCATCCACGAGAGGGTGGCGAGAGAGCGGCGCTCGATCCAGCGTATTTCAAGTTGGCGATCGCTCTTCTGGGGTTCGCCCTCTTCGATGCGGCACGAATAGCATTCCATCGAGAGATGAAAATCCGGGTAGTCGTATTCGACGGTGTAGATGTCGCGGAGGTCGGTCACGCGGATGTTGAGCTCCTCGGCAAGTTCGCGCCGGCATGCGTCTTCGGCCGTCTCCCCGCGTTCTACTTTGCCGCCGGGGAATTCCCAGAGGCCCGACATCTCTCCGTAGCCGCGTCGAACGGCGAGCACGCGGTTGCTGTCGCCGTTTTCGTGGATGATTCCCGCTGCCACACGGACTGTTTTCATGCAACGTACTCCCAGCTTGACTTTGGTTCTCACCGTATTGTACGCATCTTGGGCGGCCCTCGCCGATTTACCATGTCGACTGTGAGCGCGGGAAGCCGGAGGGGGCGAGCCGACGCGGCTGCAAGCGTGGAAAGCCGGCGGGAGCGTACCGCCGCGGCTGCGAGTGCGGAAAGCCGGCGGGAGATGCCGAGGCGTTTAAGAAAAGCCGGCGGAGCGGGGGCCCGCGCGCCTCGAAACCAGGTACAACCTCAGCCTTAAGCCTTCCTTCACCCTACCTTACAAAACTGCAATCCGCCTGTAAGGCAAATCGATGGCACCTCGAAGGCCATCCTGCGAGGATAGCATCAGGAGGTGGTCCCGATGAAAACCACGAACGTAAACGCAACTGATCGCAAGCTTGCCTACGCGAGCCCCTATGATGTCGAGCCTGTGCATGAGGTGCATAGCCCCGTGGTCAGGGCGGGCATGTCGGTGGTTGAGATGGTGGCATGGCTTGTGGTCATGGCGGCGCTCTCCATTGGCATGATCGTGCTCCTGTGGAACGTCTCCCGCTAACAGCGGTTCGCACTCACCGGGTGTTGGCGTTTCACATGTGGTTCGCAGGCACCAGGTGCCAGCGTTTCACGCGGAGGTGGCCGGAGGAGCTCGGTTGAGTCTTGTGGAGCATCTCCCCCCCTGGCTGGCGACAGTGTTGCAACGACTCGGCGCACCGTCGCCAGCATGGGAGCAAGGTCCGCTGCTAATGCCCCATAATGGAAGAATGACTGAAAGGAACGAAGATGCCTGTACTTACCCAGCAAGCGCGCCATGCGGCGGGCGCCGCCGGAGTCGCCGGTGCCCTCGTGCTCGACGTTCAGCATATTGAAAAGATCTATGGTAGCCGCAGCAACGTGACGCATGCGCTGCGCGATGTCTCCTTTACCGTCAATCAGGGCGACTTCGTGGGCATCATGGGTGCATCCGGCTCGGGCAAGTCGACGTTGCTCAATTGCGTCTCTACCATCGATAAGGTCACGAGCGGCAGCGTGATCGTGAACGGCGAAGACGTCACGAGGCTCAAGAGCCAACAACTCACCAAGTTCCGCCGCGAGCAGCTGGGGTTCATTTTCCAGGATTCCAATCTTCTCGATACGCTTACCGCGCGAGAGAACATTGCCCTGCCGCTCACTATCAGCCGCGTGCCTGCCAAAGAGACGCTCGCTCGCGTGACCGAGGTCGCCGGGCGCCTTGGCATCCGTGAGACGCTGGACAAGTACCCCTATCAGCTTTCGGGCGGCCAGCAGCAGCGCGTTGCGGCGGCGCGCGCCCTGGTTACCAACCCGGCCATCATCATGGCCGACGAGCCCACGGGCGCGCTTGATTCCAAGAATGCGCGGCTTCTACTCGAGAGCTTCGAGACCATGAACCGCACGTACCGTGCGACGGTGCTCATGGTCACGCACGACAGCTTCGCCGCGAGCTACACGCAGCGCGTGCTCTTCATCCGCGACGGGCGCATCTTTACCGAGCTTCGCCGCGGCGGGTCCACGCGCCAGGAGTTCTTCGACCGCATCATGGAGGTTGTGGCCATGATGGGCGGTGAGGGATCCGATGCTCTGTAAAATAGCCTTGGGCAACGTGCGCCGCGCGAGCAAGGATTACCTGGTCTACCTGCTTACGCTCACGCTTGCCGTGACGGTGTTCTACGCGTTCAACACCATCTCTCTGCAGGTCGATATCGCCGGCGTAACCAAGCAGAACGCGGGAATGGGCGAGACGCTCGGCGGCCTCATCAGCGGTCTTACCATCTTTCTCGGCTTTGTCATGGGCTTTCTCATGGTGTATGCCAATAACTTCATCATGAAGCGTCGTAAGAAGGAGTTCGGCCTCTATCAGGTGCTCGGCATGAGTCGCGGGCAGGTGGCGCGCATCATGGCGCTCGAGACGTTTTTCGTCTCACTTGTCTCGCTCGTGCTGGGAATTATCTTGGGCGTTGGGCTCTCGCAGCTCATGGTCTTCTTCACGGCCTCGCTCTTCAAGACGCAGATAGCCGACTTCCACTTCTTCTTTTCCTTCGGGTCGTTCATGCTCACGGTTGGTTGCCTCGTTGCGATCTTCTTGGTGACGCTCGTCTTCAACCTTCGCGTGGTGGCGCGCACCAAGATCATCGACCTCATGAGCGCAAGTCGGCGCAACGAGAACATCAAGGTGCGCAATCCTTGGATCTCGGCGGTGGTCTTCGTTGTGGGCGCGGTGCTCATAGGCATCTCGTACGCACGATTGCTGCGCGACGGCCTGCCGTACGATGGCGGCGCTGGAAACATGACGAACTTCCTTTGGATGACCATCATGGTCGTGATCGGCACCATCCTCTTCTTCTTTGGCCTTTCGGGATTCTTGCTCAAGGCGCTTCAGGGTGCTCGCGGCATGTACTGGCGCGGCCTCAATATGGTCACGATGCGGCAGCTTGCCGCCAAAGTGAACACCGTGAGCTTTTCGATGGCCATGATCGCTATGATTCTCTTCCTCGCCATTACGGCGGTGACCGCTGGCATGTCGCTTGCAAGCGTGATGAACGAGAGCGTGGAGCGCGGCACGCCGTTCGATTACACGCGCGTGCTCGTCTATTTCGGTCCGCAGGCGGTTGCCGAGGAGAACGCCTACGCCGAGGCGAACGGAGAATTTACGCGCTACGCCGTGGCTTCTGAGCCCATCGATATGATCGAGGCGAGCAAGAGCGATACGGTGAATGAAGGAGCGGCGGATGCACGCCCCTTCGACTTGTCGCAGATTGCTGGCGGAAGCGTGCAGGTGAACGTCTATGATTCGACCCCGCGCAGCGCCGACGCACCGATTGTGACGCTGAACCAGCTTTGCGAGGAAACGGGCATGAGCATGCCGTCGGGTGTGGACGCGACGGGCACGGCAGAACTCGGGCTTGGTGTGGTTCGCGAGAGCGAGTACAACGCTTACCTGCGCTATCGCGGCATGGACGAGATTGATTTGGGTTCAGATGGCTACACGATCATCTCGGACATGGGGGCTACACTCAACGACATCTACAACGCGGCTCTCTCGCAGGGTGTGGAGATCGATTTCAACGGCCATGCGCTGCGTCCGATGAGCGACCGCGTGAACGAAAACGCGAGCGCATTCCAGAACGCCATGTTCGGCATGAACACCGGTACGGTCGTGGTGCCCGACGCGTATGTGGATGAAGCGGACCTCCCGCTGTACATGGGCTATCTCATGGTCGACTATGCCGACGACATCACTACCGAGGAAGGCGACGCCTTCATTCGCGAGCACCGCACGTATGCTCCCATCACCAACGATGCGGGCGAAATCGTGGCGGGATGGGGGTCCGAGGCAACGCGCACCGAGAGCTACGAGAGCGTGGACTCTATGAACGGCCTGATCTCCTACCTGGCTATCTACATCGGCTTCGTGCTGGTGCTGGCGTGCGCTGCGATTCTGACCATCCAGCAGCTCTCGGGCGTGGCCGATGCGAGCCCCAACTATCGGATACTTGCCGAGCTGGGTGCGCCGACGCGCCAGATCATGCATTCGACGCTCGTGCAGCAGGCGATTTTCTTCGTGTTCCCGCTCTTCATCGGGGTTGCGCACTCGTGCGTGGCGCTGAGCGTGATCGTCAAGCTCGTGCAGCTGTTCGGCGGCTTCACCATCGGCGGCGCGGTCGGCCTCACGGCGTTCATCTTCTTGGTGGCATATGGCGGGTACTTCTACGTGACCTACCTCATGAGCAAGGGCATCGTGAGGGATGCGATCAGGGCGCGGCATAGTTTGTAGCGCGTCGTCCGGATGGCTTCCCGCGCCCGGGCTATGTGAGGGCTTTCGACGGGCCAGGCGGGAATTAGCTTGGCCCCCGTATCTATAGTTGAGAGGAGGGCCGGATGATGATTATCGATGCTGTTATGCAAAGCGTAACGAGCGTTTGGCTGCCTATTGCAGGATGGGTGGTAGCTGGGGTTGCCATGTGGCTGGTTTCCGGCCACTCGCAAAGGCGCGACGACTAGGGTCTGCGCTCCAGCCGAGGATTCTGCAGGCTTTGATGTTGGAGCGGAGGGTGCGTGCTTCGTTGTGCGTGCCCTCCGCTTCGTTTCGGCCCGCCTGGGGCCCGTTTTTGGCCTGCCCGGCGGCTCGGTTTCAACTTTTGGGCACTTCAATGACGATGTACGAAGTATACGATTACGGCGCTCGTCGCTGACCAGGCAATTTGTTCGCGCCGAGGTAGTCTCTACTTCGGATTCGTTGGATAGACTGCCCAAAAGTTGAAAAAGCTTTCAGGCGGGGCCCCCCGAGGGGTCTTCCGAACCTCGGATTTCGGGCGCTTCCCGCGCGTTCTGTGCATAGATTGAACTTCTGTTTGGAGGATAAGAGCAACAAAGTGGGCGGAGCTGCAACTGCAGCCCCGCCCACTTTGCATGAAAGGGTTTGAAATCAGGGGGAACCCTGCAGACCCATGTGCCGCAGGAGCGATTTCAGCTTACACCGACGCCGCATAGGGGCGTACGGGCCAAGACTGGTGAGTGTTGCTCGCGCCATCGCCCGCCCGCAGCTTGCGCAGGAGCGCTTCGTAAGAACGGCGCAGATTTGCGCGCTGGTCCTCGGAGCGGCTGCGCGGTGTGCGCATGCGGATGACGCTTCCGCTCGCACGCCCTGCTTGCCTGGTTGCCCCGGTGGTGTCCGGCGCGGCGGCTTTGGCGGCGGGAAGGGGGCCTGCTTGGCGCTTGGTCCCCGTGCGGGAGGATAAATGCTTGCGATGCATGCGATATGCTCCTGTTCAGCGTTGCCGGGCCGTCTGTTTTGCTATGGCATGTTGGACGCCCGACGGTCGTGTATCGAATGCCATTTGGTTTGTACCACCCGGCGCGGACAATAAACCTAATCTTTGCTTAATCCCGCGCCCTGCGCTATTTCTACAGGGACGGTTAGCTCCCAGGTACGGTTTTCCTACAGGTACGTTTGGCCTACCGCGTAAAGAGAACCGTCCGGTGGCAGAGCCTCCTAAAGACGAGATGCCCCGCTGCGGCGCAGGCGACGCCCAGCCCGAGGTTGAGCGCATCGCCCGCCGCCGCAGCTCCAAGGGTATCCATGAGCATCCAGCATGCAAAGCCCCCGCCGAAAGCGGCGGCCATGCCGCCAAACACAGTAACCATGATGGGCATGCTGCGCTTCACGACTTCGTTCGGGGTGTTCCAGGCAAAATTGGGCGATGCGGCGTCGACGGACAGGGCGATCGTGATGAGCAGGTAGAACACTCCAAATCCCAACACGACGATCTCGAGACCCTGTAGCGCGCCCGCCTCTCCCGAGACGACCAACACGATCGCACTGATTGCCAAGGTGATTGCAGCTGGCAGGGCGTTGGCGGCAAGCTTCGCGCCCAGAACTGTGCGCGGGGGCACGGGCACAGTTGACATGAGCCACGCCGAACGTCCTTCGAGCGAGATCGAGCACGCGGCGCTGGGGCACATGCAGGTGCAGAACACGTACACCCAGGGGATGAGCACCACAAGGCGGCTGGCGTATGCGCGCACGGCTTCATCGGTGATTTCGACGCCGTCCACTACCCCTGAGGTCAGGAGCTCGCGCATGCCCATGGCCGAAAGCGCGACGGCGACGACGACCATGAGGATGTAGCCGAACAGGCAGTTGAACGCATAGGAGGGGATGCCGATGAGCGTTCGGAACTCTTTGTTCATCATGGCGCGGAACGGCGATGCCCCGCTGCGGCGCTCGCGCAGACGCTCCGCGGTATAGCGATCCCGAGCGCCTCCCTTGCTCGCCAACAGGCCGTTGATAGGAAGGTAGAGGCGCTGCATGATTTCCAGGCATGCAAGTGCAACGCCAAGCGAGAACGCCGCAAAGACAACGAACGGCAGCGCACTGCCCGAAATGATGCCCTCGCATGCCCAGGCGGCCGGCGGGTACAGGGCGGTGAGGCCCGCGCCCATGGCAGACGCAACGCTGCCGAAAGCAGCCAGCTTAGCAGCGGGGTCGCTGGCGGTGCCCGCGCTAAAAGAGAGCGCATAGGCGCCAACGAAGATTAGGGTGAAGAACGCGAGCGCGAGCACGATGTAGGCGATATTCGCATGGCGGAACCGGACCGTGAGGACCGTAACACCGAACGCGGCGAACACGGAGACGCTTACCGGCGCGAGCGGCGCGAGCGGGATGCTCAGGACGGCGAAGGCGATCGAGGCGGGGTCTGCGGGAGTATTGAGGAAGTGGACGACGAAAAGCGGTGTCATAAACACGGCACTCAACACGATGGCGGCAAGAAAGACCGTTCCCAAGCGCGAGGCAACAACCGCGCGCCTCGATATGGGTAGCGACATCACATGGTCCCAGTCGGCGAGTCCAAAGAGCGTGCCGCGCGCCTTCATGAAGGCGAACACAATGCCTGCGAGCGAACCGACAACAAGGGCGAATGCCGGGATGACCTCGGTGAGGCCCATGGCGACGAGCCCCATGCCCATGAGCGCGACATATGCCGCCATCAAGGCACCGAGCGCGATTGCCACCACGCCGGCCAGGGCGAGGCGTGTGGTGCGCGACCGCCTCTTCGATCCCTGGCGCTCGGGTGCGAGGGAATTGACGAGTGCGAGGACTTGCACGCGGCAGAGCAGCGCGAAACCGTTCATCTACTTCATCCCCTTGAGGTGGCTGCGCCCATTAGGGCGAGCGTTGCCGGTTGTTGGCTGGGCAGCCTGTCCGGTGTTGCTCGGATGCTCAGGATCTTCTACAAGGTCGAGGAATACCGCCTCGAGCGATTCGTCGCCGCGCACCTGCTCGGTGGGCCCGGCGGCGAGCAGCTCGCCGCCACGGATGATGGCCACCTTGTTGCAAAGCTTCTCAACTACCTCGAGTACGTGCGACGAGAAAAAGACCGCGCTGCCGCGGGAAGCGAGCTCGCCGAGTATGAGCTTGAGCTCGTGAGAGGCAACAGGATCGAGGCCTACGAAGGGCTCATCGAGCACGAGGAGCCGGGGTTCGTGCAGGAGCGCGCCGATGAGCACGAGCTTTTGACGCATGCCGTGAGAATAGCTTCCCACCGCATCGCCAAGGGCACCCATGAGCTCAAGGCGCTCGGCAAGCTCGGTGATGCGCTCGGTGCGTACATCGGCAGGCACCTGGAAGATGTCGGCAAGGTAGGTGAGGTACTGGATTCCCGTCATGAATTCGTAGACGTCGGGATTGTCGGGAACATAGGCGATGAGGCGCTTTGCGGCTACGGGGTCGCGCGCAACGTCGATGCCGCACACGCGGATGCTGCCCCCGTCGATGCCCTGCACGCCCACGATCGAGCGGATGAGGGTGGTCTTGCCAGCGCCGTTATGGCCGATGAAGCCGTAGATGTCACCCGGCTCTACTTCGAGTGAAAGATCGCGCACGGCTACGGTGTCTCCGTAGCGCTTCTGGTAGTGATCGATAGCGAGAATGGGCACCTCGGGGGCGCTTTGCGCGTTCATGGTATCTCCTTGATGGGGGTGAGACAGTTGTGCCGGGTACAACTGTCTCTCTGTTGCTATGTATGAGACAGTTTAACCCGGCACAACTGTCTCATTGTGCTTTCGGTGGCTTCGGGGTATCGGCGGCACCCTTTTTAGGCAGGCGGCCGGCGCGCTTGAGTGCGTCGCGCAAGATCCACTCGACCTGCCCGTTGGCGCTCCGCATCTCATCGTCGGCCCAGCGCTGGACCGCCTCCCATATGGCGGGGTCGATGCGAAGGGGATATTGTTTGCGCGCCATGGCGGTCACCTGCTGCTGAGAGTTAACAATGGAGTCGAGTGGCGGTCAATCTTGGAAGAGCGGGCCGGATGCTGTTTGCCTTGGAAGGCTGGGCCGGAGGCTGCTTTACGAGACTGCTTCCCCCGGCCCATCGTTATTCGACCCTGAAGGCTAGTAGAGAGATCCTGCGTTCACGATGGGGTGCGCTTCGGATTCGCCGCAGAGCACCACCATGAGATTCGATGCCATCTGCGCCTTGCGCTCCTCGTCGAGCTCGATCTTACCGTGCTGGCCGAGCTCGTCCACAGCCATTTCGACCATGGTGACAGCGCCCTCAACGATTTTCTTACGTGCGGCGATGACGGCTTCAGCCTGCTGGCGGCGGAGCATCGCCTGGGCGATTTCGGGCGCGTAGGCGAGGTGCGTCAGGCGCGCGTCATCGATGGCGACGCCGGCGGGCGCCAGGCGCTGCGTGAGCTCGTGCTTGAGGGCGGTCGAGACCTCCTCGATATTGCTGCGCAGCGTGATGGAATCCATGGAGTCCGAGCTGTCCTCGGCGTGGTCGTAGGCATAGATGCTCGCTACGTGACGGAGCGCCGTTTCGGCCTGCGTTGCCACGAACTGCTCGTAGTTGTCCACGTCGAAGAGGGCCTTGGCGGTATCGGCCACGTGCCAAACGACCACGTTGGCGATTTCGATGGGGTTGCCCATCTTGTCGTTGACCTTCAGGATGTCGCCGTTGAGCGTGCGTGCGCGCACCGAAACCTTGGTGGAAAGGCCGCTCGCTGCTTTGGCCGCCGTCTCGATGCTCTTGCTCAGCGAGAGCCCGCTTTTGCCCACGGCGCTCGCTACGGCATCTTCGGTGGCAGAGTTGGAGCCCATGCTGCGGCTGTAGAACGGGTTCGCCCAGCGGAAGCCCTCGTCACGCACGGTGCCCTTGTAGTCGCCGAAGAGGATGCACACGCGCGCCTGCCCGGGCTGCAGGGTGAAGAAGCCGGATACGGGAATCCAGATCAGGCAGAAGGCGGTGATGCTGAGCCCCAGGCCCCAGCCCGAGAGAGGGCTTGCCGCCACACCGGCCTCGTCGGCGTTCACGAGCCCGATGATGCTCAGGACGAACACGGCGACGATGGCGATGAAGGCGATGAGAATGACGCCAAGCATGCCCCAGCCAGATGCGGCCTTGATCTTCTTTTCCACGCTCATGGATGTTCCTTTCGCGAAGCGCCCCGCCGGCGTGACGGCGAAGCGTTGCCCCTGATATTCCTCGGGGGGGGGCGACTCCCTGGCCACGGGCGCCGAAGGGCGCCGAGCGGTCGAGTGCTGCGTGCTCGCGTTGCTCTGCCGGTGCGTTCGCTGTGCCGGTGGGCGTTTCGCGTCCCGCCGCTTTGCGCTCGCGCCGCTTTGCTGCGGGTGATTGCCGCCTCGCCGCTTTGCGCCTGCGTTGCACAGCTGGCAGACACTTCGCAGCTCACAGCCTCGTGCCGCTTCGCCGACAGGCATTCCGTGCTTCCTGTCGACCTTCGTGGTGATGCCATTGTGATATCACATTGAAACCAAGTCAACTACCGTTCACCGATTGGCGAGCGGCGGTGTGCGGAGACGGTCTGCGGTGGGTGGTGAATTACTGGAAGAGGTCTTATGGGGGCAACTTGCATGCCGGTCTGCGGCCAGTGCGGGCAACTTACATGCCGAATTACGCAATAAGGGGCTTAATTCACCTTCTTATTGCGCAAAACGGCATGTAAGTGTGTTATTGAGGATCGTTGTTGAGGGCAGGCGAGCAGGCGTTTGCGGTGGTCGGCAATGGGGAGGCCCTCGAGCTCTGGCCGGCTGAGGCATGGCACCGTGTCGAGGAAGAAAGCACCTTCGACCTCAACGCGCTCTTTGGTGATTTGTAGCACGCGGGACCCGACGCGCGGCCGTGCATCACCCGTTCGCAAAAAACCTTGCGAACGGGTCTATCTCATCCCAAATCGCTGCCCTTAACAGCAGGTGCCTATGGTATTCTTCAAAACAGATAAGTTCTCGGTAAACGGTCAAAAATGCGGCGCGAGCGTCAAATTGCACCGGCCCGTACCACAGTCGGTGTGCACGGTTGCTCCGTCGTGTGCGCCGGGTCCCGAGTAAGCAAGCCGGCGTCTGCCGGCGCGAACAAGGAGCGTGGTTACACGATGCAGGAAGCATGGGAAGGCTTCGAGGGCGGCACCTGGACCGACGAGGTTGACGTCCGCGACTTTATCCAGCGCAACTACACCCCCTATGAAGGCGATGAGTCGTTCCTCGCTGGTCCCACCCAGCGCACCAAGGACCTCTGGGACTACGTCATGGGCCTCCTTACCAAGGAGCGCGAGAAGGGCGGCTGCCTCGACATGGACACCAAGGTGGTCACGGGCATCGTGAGCCACCCAGCCGGCTACATCGACAACGAGCACCCCGAGCGCGAGACCATCGTCGGTCTGCAGACCGATAAGCCGCTCAAGCGCGCGCTGCACGTCAACGGTGGTATCCGCATCTCCATGCAGGCGGCCCAGCAGCACGGCTACAAGATCGACGACGACGTGGTGGAGAACTACACCTTCCGTCGCAAGACCCACAACCAGGGCGTCTTTGACGTCTACACCCCCGAGATGCGCGCCTGCCGTTCGTCGCACATCATCACGGGCCTGCCCGACGGCTACGGTCGCGGCCGCATCATCGGCGACTACCGTCGCGTTGCCCTCTACGGCGTGGACTACCTCATCAAGGACAAGGAGGCCCAGAAGGCCTCCACGCCCAAGGTCATGACCGAGGAGAACATCCGCGACCGCGAGGAGCTGCAGGAGCAGATTCGCGCCCTCGGCGAGCTCAAGATGATGGCCGATTTCTACGGCTACGACATCTCCGGCCCGGCCAAGAACACGCAGGAGGCCATCCAGTGGATGTACTTCGCGTACCTCGCTGCGGTGAAGGAGCAGAACGGCGCCGCCATGTCCATGGGCCGTACCTCGACCTTCATCGACATCTATGCTGAGCGCGACCACGCCCGCGGCACCTTCACCGAGGAGCAGATCCAGGAGTTCGTGGATCACTTCATCATGAAGCTCCGCATGGTCAAGTTTGCCCGTACTCCCGAGTACCAGAACCTGTTCTCCGGCGACCCGCAGTGGGTCACCGAGTCCATCGGCGGCATGGGCGTGGACGGCCGCACCCTCGTCACCAAGACGGCGTTCCGTTACCTCCACACGCTCGAGAACATGGGCACCAGCCCCGAGCCCAACCTCACCGTGCTCTGGTCGAAGAGCCTGCCGCAGGCCTTCAAGGAGTTCTGCGCCAAGACCTCCATCGCCTCGAGCTCCATCCAGTACGAGAACGACGACCTCATGCGCGTGTACCATGGCGACGACTACGCCATCGCCTGCTGCGTGAGCTCCATGCGCATCGGCAAGGAGATGCAGTTCTTCGGCGCCCGCGCGAACTTGGCCAAGTGCCTGCTCTACGCGCTCAACGGCGGCGTGGACGAGATCTCCAAGAAGCAGATCGGCCCGAAGTATCGCGCCGTCGAGGGCGACACGCTCGACTACGACGACGTTGTGAGCAAGTTCAACGACATGATGCAGTGGCTCGCCGGCGTGTACGTGAACGCGCTGAACATCATCCACTACATGCATGACAAGTATTGCTACGAGCGCATCCAGATGGCGCTGCACGACAAGCACGTGCACCGCTGGTTCGCCACGGGCATCGCCGGTCTTTCCGTCGTGGCCGACTCGCTTTCCGCGATCAAGTACGCCAAGGTTCACCCCGTTCGCGACGAGCAGGGTGTGATCGTGGACTTCGAGGTCGAGGGCGAGTTCCCCAAGTACGGCAACGACGACGACCGCGTGGACAAGATCGCGCACGACGTGGTGCATCAGTTCATGGAGTACATCCGCATGAACGACACCTATCGCAACTCCGTGCCCACGACCTCGGTGCTCACCATTACCTCCAACGTGGTGTATGGCAAGAACACGGGTGCCACGCCGGACGGCCGCAAGAAGGGCGTGCCGTTCGCCCCGGGCGCGAACCCCATGCACCGTCGCGATACGCACGGCGCCATCGCGAGCCTGAGCTCCGTGTCCAAGCTTCCGTTCCGCGATGCCCAGGACGGCATCTCCAACACCTTCTCCATCATCCCGGGCGCGCTCGGCAAGGAGGACCAGGTGTTCTTCGGCGATATCGATCTGGACAGCATCGACTTTTCCACGGCCGAGATTTCTGTGGAGAACCCGGACTGCGCCGAGTGCTAACAACGCCGGCAACGTTGGCAATGGGGCGGGAAATTTCCAGTCCCATTGCCAACTGCTAGTGTACTAGAAGCAATTTGGCGTTATACTAGTAACGATTCCTAATGTGGCGGCGCGACGGGTTGCCGCGCCCCTTCGAAAAGGAGAAGCACATGAACGTCACCGACGTCCCCCAGGCGCAGGCCGACAACCTCGTTAACATGATCGACGCGTATGCCGAGAAGGGTGGCCATCACCTGAACGTTAACGTGTTCAACCGTGACACGCTGCTCGATGCGCAGCAGCATCCCGAGAAGTACCCGCAGCTCACCATCCGCGTGTCTGGCTATGCGGTGAACTTCCACAACCTTACCAAGGAGCAGCAGGACGAGGTCATCTCCCGTACCTTCCACCAGGGGATGTAACTCACGCGTTCTGCCTGATAGAATGCGGTAACGCTCCTGCGATTCCAACAAAGCTGAGCTTAAGGGCCGGCTGCGAGATGCGCCTCGCAGCCGGCCCTTTGCGTGCGGGGCGTAGATATTTGAGTGTGAACAGCAAAAATGGATAACTTTGTCGATTTTCTGCTCTCTGATGATGCGCAGGCCGGCTCATTTCCGTGCGAAACGCCTTGTTATAAAGAAAATCGAGCCACACATGAGCTGTTTTGGCCTCTGTAAGAACGTTGGCCACCATCCGAGAGCAGAAAATCGACAAAGTTAGCCAATTTTCGCTCAATACGTTGAGAAACGACCTTTGTGGCACGGCGGGGGTTCGACTCGCTCCCCGATGCGTGATTGATAGGTTTGTGTCTGCGGTTAGCTTTTCCCTGCTGCGCTGGCTACCAGTTTGCTTCGATCTCGCGAATGCGGTCGTAGAGCCATCGATTCTGCGGGACGAGGATACCGTGCTGCTCGGCAAGGCGAATGACGGTCCCAGCGAATTCCTCGACCTCGGTTCGGCGGTGCGCGACACGGTCCTGCGCCATCGAGGGCATGCCTGCCGGGTCAATCGAGGCGATGAGGTCTACCATGTCGCCTGTGTTTGATAACGTCTGATTTGCGAATTTGAGCATACTGTTTTTTCGGGAATG